>SMXP01000023.1 GCA_004356335.1 Alphaproteobacteria bacterium
CGCTTACCGGATCGAAGACGCGTCTTGTCGGTCCCAATTGCCCGGGGGTGATTACGCCCGATGCCTGTAAAATCGGTATCATGCCGGGCCATATACACAAGCGCGGCCATGTGGCCATCGTATCGCGCTCCGGCACGCTGACATATGAGGCCGTGGCGCAAACCACGGCGGCGGGATTGGGCCAATCCACATGCATCGGCATTGGCGGCGATCCGGTGATCGGCACCGACTTTATCGATTGCCTTGATCTTTTCCTGGGCGATCCCGAGACTAAATCGATCATTATGATCGGTGAGATCGGCGGTTCGGCGGAAGAGGACGCGGCCGATTACATCAAGCAGTCAAAGGTAAAAAAACCCATCGTGGGTTTCATTGCGGGCGTGACCGCCCCTCCGGGTCGGCGCATGGGCCATGCCGGTGCCATTATTTCGGGCGGTAAGGGGGGCGCTCAGGATAAGATCGAAGCCATGCGATCAGCGGGTATTGTGGTGGCGGACTCACCCGCCGCCCTAGGCACGACTCTGGTCGAATTGTTGAACAATTAAGAGCGCTTAATACGTGTTTGGTAGAAGGGGTTGTGGCACACTGTCCCTCGACGAGCGTTGCAGCAGCGGCAAGGGATATTCCAAAAGCTTTGTAAAACCCATGGCCAATAACAAAGTACAAAACGTTTCCGTCAATCGTGTTCTCGAACAGACGAGTTTTCTTTACGGCACCAATGCGCCGTTCATTGAACAGCTTTACGTTCGCTATGTCGCCGATCCGACAAGTGTCGGCGAGCAATGGCGGACCTTTTTCGCCGGTTTAGGTGACGACAAAAAACAAGTCGAATGTGAAGCGCGCGGACCTTCTTGGGCACGGTCCGATTGGCCTCCTGCGGTAGATGGTGACGAGGCGGGGCTGGTCGACGCCGATCGGCCGCGGGACGTCGAGGTCCAAACGAAACTTGAAGCCCGCGCGCCCGACGCCACGCTCCCCTCCATACGCGCCGCGGCGCTCGATTCCATTCGCGCCATTATGATGATCCGAGCCTATCGCGTGCGTGGCCATCTTCAAGCCGATTTGGATCCGCTCAAATTGGAACCCTATGTCCCCCATCCGGAACTTGATTATCGCAACTACGGATTTACCGAAGCCGATCTCGACCGTCCGATTTTTATCGACAACGTATTGGGCCTTGAAACGGCGCCGCTCCGGCAAATGCTTGAGATTCTCCATCGCACCTATTGTTCGACCATTGGGGTCGAATTCATGCATATCGCGGCCCCCGATGAGAAAAGATGGATTCAAGAACGCATGGAAGGGCCCGATAAGGGCGTCAGCTTTACGCCGGAAGGCAAGAAAGCGATCCTCAACAAGCTGATCGAAGCGGAGGGTTTCGAGAAATTCCTTCACGTAAAATATACCGGCACCAAGCGGTTTGGGCTCGACGGTAGCGAGTCGCTGTTACCGGCACTCGAGCAAGTCATCAAGCGCGGTGGCCATTTGGGCATAAAGGAAATCGTATTGGGCATGCCCCATCGCGGGCGGTTGAACGTCTTGTCGGCGGTTATGGCCAAACCCTATCACGCCATTTTCCACGAATTTAAAGGGGGTGCCGCGCAACCGGATGAGGTGGAAGGGTCGGGCGACGTCAAATATCATTTGGGCGCGTCGTCGGATCGGGAATTCGACCATAATAATGTCCATCTTTCCTTGACCGCCAATCCGTCCCATCTCGATGCGGTGGATCCTGTGGTACTGGGCAAAGTGCGCGCCAAGCAACACCAAATGGGCGATCTAGAAAGGCGTCAAGTTTTGCCCGTGCTGTTGCACGGCGACGCCGCCTTCGCCGGGCAGGGCATCATTGCCGAATGTTTTGGTTTGTCGGGGCTTAAAGGCCACCGCGTGGGCGGCACTATTCATTTCATCATCAACAATCAGATCGGCTTTACCACGAGCCCGCGTTACGGGCGTACGTCTCCTTATCCGGCCGATGTGGCCAAGATGGTTCAAGCGCCGATTTTGCACGTTAACGGCGACGATCCCGAAGCCGTTGTTTATTGCACCAAAATCGCCATCGAGTTCCGGCAAGAATTCGGTAAGGACGTGGTGATCGACATGTTTTGTTATCGCCGTCACGGACACAATGAAGGCGATGAACCCATGTTCACCCAACCCTCGATGTACCGAACGATCAAAGATCACCCAACGACCATGAATATCTATGCCGACCGGCTGATACGCGAAGGGTTGATATCGCAAGAAGAAGTTCAAGCGCGCATCGCAAGATTTCATGGCTATCTCGAAAGGGAATTTGACGAGGCCGACAGTTACAAACCCAACAAGGCCGATTGGCTCGACGGCCAATGGGCCGGCCTTGAGGTCGCGTCCGGTGAGGACAGGCGCGGCGACACTTCGGTCTCGACCGAACTGTTGCGGGAAGTAGGTCAGGCGATCACCGAGATTCCGGAAAAGTTCAATGCTCATCGCACCATTCAGCGGATCACACAGAACAAAAAGAAAATGATTCAAACCGGCAAGGGTGTCGACTGGTCGACCGCGGAGGCATTGGCTTTCGGCACCTTGTTGACCGAAGGCTATCCGGTGCGCTTGTCGGGTCAGGATTCCATGCGCGGCACATTCTCCCAACGTCATTGCGGGCTTATCGATCAGGAAACGGAAGAACGTTACTTCCCGCTCAATCATATCCGTAGCGGTCAAGCAGATTTCGAAGTGGTTGATTCCATGCTGTCGGAATTGGCGGTGTTGGGTTTCGAGTACGGCTATACGCTCGCCGAGCCCAATTCCCTTGTTTTGTGGGAGGCCCAGTTCGGCGACTTCGCCAACGGGGCGCAAGTCATCATCGATCAATTCATTTCGAGCGGCGAGCGCAAATGGCTGCGCATGAGCGGTCTCGTGATGTTGTTGCCTCATGGTTATGAAGGACAGGGACCGGAACATTCTTCTGCCCGGCTTGAACGTTTTCTTCAACTCTGCGCGGAAGACAATATGCAAGTGGCCAATTGCACGACGCCGGCCAATTACTTTCATATCTTGCGCCGCCAATTGCATCGCAATTTCCGCAAGCCCTTGATTCTAATGACGCCTAAATCTCTTTTGCGCCATAAGAAATGCGTGTCGACATTTGAAGATATGGGCCCCGGCTCGTCTTTCCACCGCGTGTTATGGGACGACGCCGAGAGCAAACCGGGGTCGAGCGTAGAGCTGGTGCCGGACGACAAGATCAAGCGGATCGTGTTGTGTTCGGGCAAGGTCTATTACGATCTTTTCGAAGAACGCGATCGGCGCGGAATCAACGACATCCAAATTCAGCGTATCGAACAATTATATCCGTTTCCCGCGAAATCTCTGATCACCGAATTGAGTCGGTTCAAGCAGGCGGATGTGGTGTGGTGCCAAGAAGAACCGAAAAATATGGCGGCCTGGGCGTTCATGGGACCCAATATCGAATGGGTACTCAACCAGATAGGCGCGGCGTGCGATCGGCCGACTTATGTCGGCCGCCCGGCCACCGCCTCCACGGCCACCGGCCTTATGAGCAAGCATCTTGACGAATTGCGTAAGTTCACCATTGATGCGCTGACCATGTGAGGGTGAGTCGCGGGGTTCACGGCGACGGCTGCTCGGGCGGCTGGGAGAGGAGACAGGACGATGACCGAAGTGCGTGTTCCGCAATTGGGCGAATCGGTGACGGAAGCCACCATCGCCCAATGGTTCAAAGCGGAAGGCGAAACGGTGGCGCAGGATGAGCCCTTGGTCGAGCTGGAAACCGACAAGGTCACCCTCGAAGTGTCCGCACCGGCCTCCGGCATATTGTCGAAGATCGTGGCAAAAAACGGCGATATTGTTGAAGTCGGGGCGTTGTTGGGGTCGATCGGCGACGGCAATGGCGCCGCCGAGGCGCCACCCGTTGTCAACAAGGCGGAGACAACAAGTGCTGCCGATGTCACGGCGCCGTCGGCGGGCGAGCCATCCTTGCCGCCTTCTGTGCGCCGAATTGTTGCGGAAAACAAACTCGACGTCTCGGCCATCGAAGGCACCGGCAAAGGCGGCCGCATCACCAAAGCCGATGCCCTGTCGGCGCTCCAAACCGGCGGCCTAACGCCCCTGACGCCCCTGCCTGTGGCCAAAGCCCCAGTTGCCAAGGCCCCACTTGCCGAGGCCCCCATTGCCAAGGTCTCTGACGGTCCGCGCCCCGAAAAGGCCCGTGAAGAGCGCGTGACCATGACCCGCCTGCGCCAAACCATCGCGCGCCGTCTCAAAGAAGCGCAAAACTCTGCCGCCATGCTCACCACCTTTAACGAAGTGGACATGAGCCAAGTCATGGCGATCAGAACCGAATTCAAGGAGACATTCGAAAAGAAGCACGGCGTGCGCTTGGGCTTCATGAGTTTTTTCGTCAAGGCCTGCATCACGGCGCTTAGGGACATTCCGGTGGTCAATGCGGAAATCGAAGGCAGCGATCTTATCTACAAGAATCATTATGACATCGGCATTGCCATTGGCGCGCCGAAAGGCCTGATCGTGCCGGTATTGCGCGACGCGGATGCCATGAGCCTTGCCGACATCGAAAAATCCATCAACGATTTCGCCCAACGGGCCCGCGACGGCACCCTCAAATTGGACGAGCTGCAAGGCGGCACCTTCACCATTTCCAATGGTGGTATCTACGGATCCATGTTGTCGACGCCCATTCTCAATGCGCCCCAATCGGGCATTCTGGGCATGCACAAAATCGAAAAACGCGCAATGGTGGTGGATGACGAAATCGTCATACGGCCCATAATGTATCTGGCCCTGACTTACGATCATCGTGTGGTCGACGGCAAAGAAGCGGTTACCTTTCTGGTTCGAGTCAAACAAGGCATCGAAGCGCCCGAGCGGTTGATTTTGGATCTGTAAAACGTCACAAGGATTTTCACAATTAGCGCCCGCACCGACCGGACGCCGTCGTGTTGAGCTCTGGCGCATGATGGAGGCACACTATGGCGGACACATACGATCTCATCATCATTGGCGCCGGGCCGGGCGGTTATAATTGTGCCATTCGGGCGGCCCAGCTGGGCCTCTCCGTCGCCTGTGTCGAAAGCCGCGACACGTTAGGCGGTACCTGCCTCAATGTCGGTTGCATTCCGTCCAAGGCGCTGTTGCGTGCCTCGGAACTTTATGACGATGCGCAAAACCGCATGGCCAAAATGGGCGTCAAGGTCGACAAGGTAAGCCTCGATCTCCCCGCCATGATGGGTCACAAGGACGATGCGGTGGACCAGCTGACCAAAGGCATCGCGTATTTGTTCAAGAAAAATAAAGTGACCCATATTGTGGGCCATGGCCGCATTACGGCACCCGGCACAGTGGCGGTCGTCTCCCCCAAGGGCGAGACGCAAACGTTGCAGACAAAAAATATCGTCATCGCCACCGGCTCCGATCCTATGACATTGCCCGGCGTTGAGATCGACGAACAGCGCGTGGTCTCGTCCACCGGCGCGTTGTCCCTTACCAGCGTGCCGAAACATTTATTGGTGATCGGCGCCGGTTATATCGGGCTTGAGATGGGATCGGTGTGGCGCCGCTTGGGCGCGCAAGTGACCGTGGTGGAGTTTCTCGACCGCATCACACCGGGCATGGATGGCGACGTGGCCAAACAATTCCAACGTGTTCTCAAAAAACAGGGCTTCACATTCAAGCTCGGCACCAAAGTGACCGCAATCGACAAACTCAAATCTAAACTCAAAGTCACCATGGAACCGGCCCAAGGCGGCGCGGCGGAAACGCTGGATTGCGATGTGGCGTTGGTGGCTATTGGGCGCAAACCCCACACGGACAATTTGGGGCTCCCTGGGGTCGGCATCGAGACGGATAAACACGGCTTCATCCCGACCGAAAATTTCAAGACCTCAGCAGACAATATTTATGCCATCGGCGATGTCACCCATGGCCCCATGCTCGCCCATAAAGCCGAGGAAGAGGCGATGGCTGTGGCCGAACTCATCGCCGGGCGCGCCGGCCAGGTGAATTACAATGTGATTCCCGGCGTGGTCTATACCCATCCGGAAGTCGCTAGTGTGGGCCGGACCGAAGACGAGCTCAAACAAGCGGGCGTCGATTATAAAATCGGCAAATTTCCGTTCACCGCCAATGCCCGCGCTAAAATCAATGGGGATACGGACGGTTTTGTCAAGATCATTGCCGACGCTCAGACCGATCGGGTGCTCGGGGTTCACATGATCGGCCCCCATGTCGGCGAGCTGATCGCCGAAGCGGCCATCGCCATGGAATTCGGCGCTTCGTCCGAAGATATCGCGCGCACCTGTCACGCTCACCCGACTTTATCCGAAGCCGTGCGCCAAGCCGCCATGGGCGTCAGCGGCCGCATCATGCAGATGTAGTTTGTTGTTGTTGTTTTGTGCCTCGCGGCGCACTGGATCCCAGATCAAGTCCGGGATGACGAAGGCGAGAGTGGCGCGTCAGCGCCCTACAATAAAACTTACTTCTCGGCCCGCGGATGGGCTTGTTCGTAGACGGCGAGAAGTTTCGTCGAATCCACTTCGGTATAAATCTGTGTGGTCGATAGATTGGCGTGGCCCAACAATTCCTGAATGGTGCGCAAATCGCCGCCATTGCTCAACAGATGGGTGGCGAAGGAATGGCGCAGCGCATGGGGCGTGGCGCTGTCCGGCAGGCCGAGGCGGCTGCGCACCTGTTGCATGAGTGTCTGCACTTGGCGGGGGTGTAAGCGGCCGCCGCGCACGCCGACAAACAACGGCCCGTCGGCTGCTAAAGCGTGGGGACACAGTTTGACGTAATGGTCAATCGCTTGGCGTACCACCGGCAATACCGGAACCAGGCGGGTCTTATTGCCTTTGCCTTTGATGCGCATGGTATCGCGGGTCGGCCGATCCGCGCCATTGAGTTCCAGGGCTTCGGAGATGCGCAAGCCGCAGCCGTAAAGAAAAGTCAAGATCGCCGCATCGCGTGCTTGGATCCACGGGCGCTTGTCCATATCGTGCACTTCGGCGATCGATTGCTCCGCCTGCTGAGGATTAAGCGCCTTAGGTATGGAATGGGGTAGTTTGGGCGAGCGCATGGCATTGAGCGCGGCACTGGACACATCGCCTTGCCGTTCGAGAAAGCGAAAAAAAGACCGCAAGCCCGACAAGATGCGCGCTAAAGATCGGCTCGACAAAAGTCCATCACGGCCAGTGTCGCGGCGCTGGGCTAGATAGGCGCGAAAATCCGCCGGCCGCAACCCGTTCAAATCGTTAAGCCGGGCGAGTTTTCCTAAATGCTCCTTCAAGAACGTGAAAAAGGCCGTTACATCGTGATCATAGGCGGCCAGGGTATGAACGCTGACCCGCCGTTCGGCGCGCAAATATCGCCGCCATGCATGAACCGCCGCCGCCACATCCTTGTCGGCGTCGATCGATCGGGCTTGGGTGTTGTGTGTTGCGGCTGCCAGTTTCTTGCCCCTCGATGCGGCGGTATGCCGCGGCCGGGGCGTCACGCCTATTTCAAGATGGATTGGCCGGTCTTTTGCCAGTCGTCGAGAAACAGTTTGAGGCCTTTATCTGTTAACGGATGGTTAATCAGGCTGCGCAGCACTTTGGGCGGAATGGTCGCCACATCGGCACCCAGCATGGCGGCGTCTTTCACTTGATTGGGCCCGCGAATGGAAGCCACCAGGATTTTCGTGTCGAAAGTGTCGTATTGATCGAAAATCATGCGGATTTCGCCAATCAGTTCCATGCCGTCTTGGCCGATATCGTCGAGCCGGCCGACAAAAGGCGAAACGAACGTGGCGCTCGCCTTGGCGGCCAGCAGCGCTTGATTGGCGCTAAAGCATAAGGTGACATTGACCATAGTGCCCTCGCCGGTAAGCGTTTTGCAGGCCTTAAGGCCGTCAAAGGTCATGGGCACTTTGACCACGATATTGTCGGCGATCTGAGCCAATCGGCGACCTTCCGCGATCATCTTGTCGGTCTCGAGCGCGGTGACTTCGGCGCTGACCGGACCTTTCACAAAGGCGCAAATCTGTTGGAGAACCTCGAAGAAATCCCGGCCTTCCTTAGCCACCAGTGATGGATTCGTGGTCACGCCATCGACCAAGCCGGTGGCGGCGAGATCTCGGATTTCGTCCACATCCGCCGTATCGACAAAAAACTTCATGGCCGCGTCCGCTCCGAAATTCCGGGATTTAAAAATCAAGTCCCGGTCGTTGAAATCCCCGGTCGTTGAAATCTATGTCGGGGGGTCTCTTTACCGCGGCCCGACTTCCCCCATACAAGCTATCACGTATAAGATATGGCGCTTATTGTCGAGGCGCGTAGAGCATTTTCGAGCGAAGTGGGCACCGGTTCGCGTTAAGAAAATGCGACCAAACAAGGACTTAGAGCATTTTCGAGCGAAGTGGACGCCGGTTCGCGTTAAGAGAATGCGACCAAATAAGGACGTAGAGCGTTTTC
>SMXP01000024.1 GCA_004356335.1 Alphaproteobacteria bacterium
ATACTATTACTCTACCAGGGTGCTAAATCGCACCGATCTCAAAAAACTCCGCTAGACCTTCGCCAAATAGGGGATAAGGGGCATCCCCTTGACCGATTGACTCTAAATCGATGCTCCCTTCCGCACTAAGACGGCGAAACAGAAACCGAAATTTTCTCATTTGCGCAAAAGGCAGTCCAAAACCGAAAGTAAAGAGCACTATAATGATGTTGACGGCGGTAAGCCAGAACACCGCCAATCCACTAACCTTGAAGCGAAAACGCAGGCCGTCCAAGGTGGTGCATCTCGCAAAATAACGATATTCCGCAGCGCGATACCAAGCTGTGGTGAGAGAAAGAATCAAACCCACTAAAGCGTAGACGGCAATTGAAGTGACCAGAAGAACCAGCCAGGTTGTGAGGGGCGACATACCCTCATCGCCATTATTGCCGCCTAACGCGAAGGGCAAATTTCCGCTCTCGGCCAGATCGCCAATCATAATGGCCAGACCACCAAAAACCCCAACTAGACCAAAGACGGAAAAGAACCATGCGAAAAAAAACGCCGGATACAAGGCGCTTGCATGACCTTCAAATCTAAACTGACGATCGCCGAATGTTGTGTTTTCGAACATATGCTTCGTTAACCTGAAGCGAAGAACCGGATAGGTCCAAAAAAGCGAGGCCCCTGTGATGTAGTAGAGGACGAGAGTTCTCAGGCCATAAATAAACCATGAACCCTTTAATCCAAAACGGATGCCACGCCATATTGTTCGGCTAAGGCGATACCGCTGGGCACGATATTTGGCAATACCGTATAACAGAAAGATCCCTACGTAGAAGGCAACACCGTATAAAATAATGAGCGCATCACTTTCGTTCGCTAGAAATTGAACGGCAACACTCATTCCGATCAGCGGAACGCCCAGAAGCAACACCGTCAAAAGAAAACCGAGAAATAATTCGAGACTGCGCCCGGTATATTCTAACGGTTCCTCGAGAAGATAAGTACGACTCCATAGATACCGACGCACCCGCGTTCGACCCCAAAATCGGTAAAACGTCAAAGTAATGATGTTAAGCAGGGCATTGCGCAAGGTTATGACAAGAATGTGACGCATCTTCGACGTGGTAACAAACCGAAGATCAAGAGCTTGTAGACCGCCTGTAGTGGCGCTCTGCCCGCGCTGTGCAAATTCACTCCCTCGCATGGTCTCCCCAATAAACCGCTGTGCAAGTCTTGCGAGTTTGCTGCTTTATCAAGCTTGTCGACCCGCCACAAACCGAGGGTTCGGTAGTTGGGCTTACTGCTCCGTGAGCCAAGCGATCAAACCGCCTATCGCAAATTGCACCGTGCCAGCTGCTGCCGTTGTAAAACCGTGCGTCAGGCCCCCTCACGCAGAATGGCCATACGGCTTCCCAAGAACCACCCTAATTTCAAGCTTACCGTCTGGCTGGAACCGATTCCAGCGGAAAGAAGAAGTCTCGCTGACCAGGCACATCTTGGAATGGAATATGGCGCTCCGCAGGGCCGGAAATCCAAGGCAAAAGGCGCCTACCCCTAGAAATCCAGGCGTGGCACGGGGCCGGCAAATCTGTTACGACAAACCAGCCGATTCGCATGGAGAGGGAAATCTTATGGCCATGAAGCCAATTCGGAAGGCCGTTTTTCCTGTGGCAGGACTGGGCACGCGGTTTCTGCCTGCGACAAAATCCATCCCAAAAGAAATGTTAACCATTGTCGACCGCCCACTGATTCAATACGTGGTTGAGGAAGCGAAGGCCGCCGGTATCGAGGAATTCATTTTTGTCACCGGCCGCGGCAAGTCGGCAATCGAAGATCACTTCGACAAGGCCTATGAACTCGAGCAGGCCCTTGAGACGCACAACAAGCAAAAAGTTCTTGCCGATCTCAAGTCATGGTTGCCGGCCGCCGGCTCTGTCGTCTATACGCGCCAGCAAGAGCCTCTTGGACTGGGCCATGCCGTTTGGTGCGCGCGCCGCTTGGTCGGTGACGAGCCGTTTGCCGTTTTGCTGCCCGATGAAATCGTTCAACACGACGTTCCTTGTCTCAAACAATTGGTCGAGATTTATCAACAGACCGGCGGCAACGTAATCGCTGTTTTCAGCGTGCCGCGCGAGGAGACGGATCGATACGGCATATTGGATGTGGCCGGCGACGACAGTGCGGCGCTCGTCGAAGTGCGTGGATTGGTGGAAAAACCTAGACCCGATCAGGCTCCCTCCACATTAAGCATTACGGGTCGCTATATTCTTATGCCGGAAATCTTTGAACATTTGGGCGATCACGAAAAAGGTGCCGGCGGCGAGATTCAACTGACCGATGCCATGACGAAAATGATCGGAAGATATCCCTTTCACGGCTATCGCTTTAAGGGTCAACGTCACGATTGCGGCAGCGCATTGGGATTCCTACGCGCAAATATTGCTTTTGCCTTGCAACGGGACGACCTAAAAGACGATTTGAAAGACTATATCAGGACTCTTTCGATTTAATTCGGAAACGCTCTAGTACATAAGGAATAAATTGACATGCGTATTGCGATGATTGGAACCGGTTATGTGGGACTTGTATCGGGCGCGTGTTTTTCGGATTTCGGCCACGACGTGATCTGTGTCGATAAAGACAAAACGAAAATCGCCATGCTTGAAGACGGCGACCTTCCTATATACGAACCGGGCCTTGATGCCCTGGTGGCGGACAACGTAAAGGCCGGGCGGCTCAAGTTTACGACCGAATTGAATGAAGCGGTACCGTCTGCGATTGCCGTTTTCATTGCGGTCGGCACACCAAGCCGCCGCGGAGATGGCCACGCGGATCTGTCCTACGTTTTCGCCGCGGCGGAAGAAATAGCAGGAGTTCTCGAGGGTTATACGGTCATTGTCACGAAATCGACCGTACCGGTTGGGACCGGTCGCCGGGTACAGGAAATCATCCGCAAACACAATTCAAAAGCGGATTTCTCCGTGGCATCCAATCCGGAGTTTCTGCGCGAAGGAGCGGCCATCGACGATTTCAAACGCCCGGATCGAATCGTGGTGGGAACGGATGACAAAAGCGCGCACTACGTCATAAAAGAGCTTTATCGTCCGCTCTACCTCAATGAAACGCCCATGCTTTTCACCAATTTGGAGACGTCTGAGCTGATTAAATATGCCGGTAACGCGTTTCTCGCCACCAAAATCACCTTCATAAACGAAATGGCCGATCTATGTGAAAAGGTCGGCGCTGATATTCAAGACGTGAGCAAAGGAATCGGTCTTGACGGCCGCATTGGCTCCAAATTCCTCCATGCCGGACCTGGCTACGGAGGTTCCTGCTTTCCCAAGGACACCCTAGCGCTCACCCGCACGGCGCGTGAAGCTGGAGCGCCGACGCGCATTGTCGAGGCGGTGGTAAAGGTCAATGAAGAGCGCAAGGCTGGCATGAGCAAAAAAATCATCGCCGCCTGTGGCGGTGATGTGGCCGGCAAGACCATTACCATCCTCGGTTTAACTTTCAAACCCAATACAGATGACATGCGCGATAGCCCAAGCCTTGACATTATTCCGGCACTTCAGAAAGCTGGTGCGCAAATCCGGGCCTTTGACCCGGAGGGCATGGAAGAAGCCAAGAAATATTTGGACGGCATTGATTATTGCGATGACGCCTATCAGGCGCTGGCGGGCGCTGACGCGGTCGTCATATTGACAGAATGGAACGAATTCCGAGCTCTCGATTTCGCACGGTTTAAGGCTGAGGTGGCACGGCCGCTTCTCATTGATTTGAGAAATATCTATGCACCGGAAGAAATGATGAAATTAAACATTGACTATCACAGCATCGGCCGCGCCGCCGTCAAATCGGGGAGTTTGGACAAGTGAAGCATGATACAAAGCGTGCGCTTGTCACCGGCGGCGCCGGTTTCATTGGATCGTTTCTTTGCCAACGGCTGCTGGCCGATGGTGCTGAGGTAATTTGTGTCGATAATTTTTTTACCGGAACCCGTCAAAATATCAATCATCTTTTAGATAATCACAATTTCGAAGTATTACGCCACGACGTGACTTTTCCGCTTTATATCGAGGTCGATGAAATTTACAATTTAGCTTGCCCGGCCTCACCGGTTCACTATCAACACGATCCGGTCCAAACGACAAAAACAAGCGTCCACGGTGCCATAAACATGCTGGGGCTTGCAAAACGCCTAGGCGCCCGGATCTTTCAAGCATCGACAAGTGAAGTTTACGGCGATCCGACCGTTCACCCGCAAACCGAAGACTACTGGGGCAATGTCAATCCGACGGGAAGCCGCGCTTGCTACGACGAAGGCAAGCGGTGTGCCGAAACATTGTTTTTCGACTATTACAGGCAGCACAAAATCAACATACGTGTGGCGCGAATTTTCAATACATACGGCCCCAGGATGCACCCAAACGACGGCCGCGTGATTTCAAATTTTATCGTTCAGGCTCTCCGGGGCGAGCCCATCACCGTTTATGGTGATGGATCGCAAACCCGATCGTTTTGCTACATTGATGATCTTATCGACGGCATTATCCGCATGATGCAGGCGCCGGACACATTGACGGGCCCGCTCAATTTGGGCAACCCGCAAGAATTGTCCATCCGCGAGCTAGCGGAAAAAGTCATCGACTTATCGGGATCCACATCAAAAATCGTCCAACGGCCCCTGCCCGAAGACGATCCCAAGCAAAGACAACCGGATATATCAAAGGCACGCGAGCAACTTGATTGGGCGCCCGCAATTGCCTTAGACGATGGTCTGAAAAGAACGATCGCTTATTTTGACGCACTTTTCAGCAAAATCTGATTATAAGATCAAAGATAGGGGTCGTCTTGCGTTAAATATCCTCTGACGTAATCGGCAATGCCGTCTTCCAGTGCGGTAAAGTCATCGGCGTAACCCGCAGATCGGATTTTCGACATATCAGCCTGCGTATAATATTGATATCGGTCTCGAATTTCATCCGGTGTATCGACATATTCGATGGATACCTTCCGATTTAGAGCGGCAAAGACAGCCTTTGCCAGATCTGCAAAACTACGAGCGTTGCCGGTTCCCAAGTTAAACAAGCCGGACACATGGTGATTTTTCAATAGCCAAGACACGACCTGGCTACAGTCGCGCACGTAAATAAAATCCCTCAATTGTCCACCATCTTGGTAATCGGGATGATGAGAGCGGAACAGTGTGACGGGCTCGCCGCGCGCCACTTTAGAAAAAATTTGAGCAACCACACTTTTCATGGAGCCTTTGTGATATTCGTTGGCACCATAGACATTGAAAAACTTGAGCCCAGCCCATTGAGGCGGATGATCCCGACCGTTATCCAACTCGCGTGCGACGAATTGATCAAACAAATGTTTGCTCCAACCATACGGATTTAAGGGACGTAGGCGGTTCAGCGCCTCGATCGTACCTTCGTCGCTAAAGTCGGCGCTGCCGTCGCCATAAGTTGCCGCCGAGGATGCATAAATGAAACGTTTTTGGTGACGGCTCGCCCACCGCCAAAGGTCCCGCGAAAAAATAAAATTATTGCGAAAGATCCGATCGACATCACGTTCCGTGGTCGAAGAAATCGCACCCATATGAATGATCACATCGACTGCGCTGTTATTTTCGTCCAAAAATGTCAGCAGATCTTCCGGAGCGACCACATGGACGATAGTGTGCTTGGCGAGATTTCGCCACTTGTCGTCATCGCCCAACCAATCGCAAACGACCACAGCCCAAATGCCGGTCTTGGTCAGGTTCGCGACCAAATTGGATCCGATAAATCCCGCACCTCCCGTTACAACGGCAAGAGGTCCCTGTAACTGAGCTGTCAAAATTCAACTCCGAATTTTTCCGATGGTCTTTGACGTACTCGTTTCCGGCATAAGCTTTGCCAAGAATACATCACCCCCGTAACTCTTGACAAACTCTCCGCCCACCACTTCCTCTTCCGTATAATCCTCACCTTTAATCAGAACATCGGGTCGAATGGCTTCGATCAATTTCACCGGCGTATCTTCGTCAAATAAGACGACTGTATCGACATCGCCAAATGATGCAATAACAACCGCGCGCGCCATCTCGTTATTAATGGGTCGGTCATCACTCTTGATGCGCCGCACCGACGCGTCCGTATTCAGACCGACGATTAATTTGTCACACGTGTCTTTGGCTTGTGCCAAAAGCGAGACATGGCCTGCATGAATCAAATCAAAACAGCCGTTGGCGAAACCAATGCGAGCACCCGCGCTCCGCCATTGACTTACCGTCTCGGCTAATTCGTCCATCGTCTGTATTTTCAACTGAGCGCTGTCGATTTCAGCCGCGTGGAGAGCATGCGTCAGCTCGCCTGCAGACACAGTTGCCGTGCCGACCTTTCCGACCACCAAGCTGCACGCCTTATTCGCAAGCATCGCCGCGTCGGCAAATCCGGCACCGGATCCAAGCGCCAAAGCGAGCACCGCCATGGCCGTATCGCCGGCTCCTGAAACGTCATAAACCTCAGATACCCGATCACGGATATGCAAGACGGGTTGCGCTTTTTGAACCAGTGTCATGCCCCGTTCGGAGCGGGTTACCAGGATGGCTTGCGCATCAAGATCATCCAATAATTTCCTGCCTGCTGTCTCGATGCTATTGTCGTCACCACAGGGAAGGCCCGTTGCATCTTCTAATTCTTTTATGTTGGGCTTAAGCAATGTCACCCCGCTATACCGAGAGAAGTTTCGACTTTTAGGGTCAACGATAATTGGAACACTTGCCTTTTGTGCCGCATCAATCGCACTGCGCAAAACACTGTCACCCAGACAACCCTTGGCATAATCGGACAACACCAATATCCGGGTTTCGTTGATTTCGGATTGAATGGCGGTGATCAACCGGCTGACGCTTCTTTCGTCCAACGGGCCGGTATCTTCGCGGTCGGCCCGCAGAAGTTGCTGGCCTTGCGCGATATAGCGGGTTTTGACCGATGTGCGTCGTCCCTGCACCGTGACCAAGTCGGCTTCAAGACCGCTTTGCTGTGCAACCAGTCTAACCGCATCACGGCCCGCATCATCATCCCCGACAATGGCAGTAATTAAGGCCTGCCCGCCCAGCGACACAACATTGCGAGCGACATTGCCTACTGCCCCCAGCATAACACGCTCGCGCTCATAGGACAGGATAGGAATCGGAGCCTCTGCCGATACCCGATCGACATGACCATAAATATATCGGTCGATCATGATATCGCCCACGCAGAGAATTCGGACATTGGAAAAGCCATTCACGACTTGAGCAAGGTGATGAAGGCTATTCATGTGAGTCGGCTACCAGTCCCAATTCGATCTCCAAGGCACCGCATAACATTTGCCCAAGAAGTATGTGCATCTCTTGAATGCGCGCCGTCGAATTTGACGGCACCACCAAACAATGATCGACCAGGGGCGGCAAGTCACCCGCGTCTCTGCCGCTCAAAGCGGCGGTTACAAGTTTCATCTCGCGCGCTTTTTTCAGGGCTAAAATGACGTTCGCGCTTCGGCCCGAGGTGCTGATACCGATAGCCACGTCACCTTGGCGCCCAAGCGCTTCAATTTGCCGAGCAAAAATGTGTTCAAAACCAAAATCGTTACCTGTCGCTGTCAGCACTGATGAGTCTGTTGTCAAAGCGAGAGCGGAAATAGCTTGGCGGTCCTGCTTGTAACGAACGCATAATTCGGTTGCAAAATTCTGCGCATCGGCAGCACTCCCGCCATTGCCGAAGAATAGGATTTTATGGCCCTGCCGAATGGCCGTCGCGCAAGCCCCCACTAAATCGCGAAAGTCTTGTTTCAGACCATCGCGCGTACGCTGCAGGACGGCTGCATGCTCCTCGAACTCACGGGAGAAGAAAGTCGACAGATTGAATTCCGTGCCCGCCATCCGATCCGTACTCGTTCCCAACCGATTAAGCCAAAGTGGCCCACATGAACCAATTTTCCAGTATGATATCAGTAACTTAGTTTAATGAACTTATCTTCAACATGGCCAAACGAGTCGGCGCGACTCAAGTTAAAATTACCCTAGAGCACGTTCACAAAAGATGGAATCGCTAACGTGCTCTAAGTCTTTGTTTTGTCGCGCATTCGGACGGAAAACCGGG
>SMXP01000025.1 GCA_004356335.1 Alphaproteobacteria bacterium
CAGCTGGCTAGAGCGCATTCAGGAAAAGTGGCCCCGGTTTTCCGTCCGAATGCGCGACAAAACAAGGACTTAGGGTCTGGTTTTGATTCTATCAAAACCGGAAGGACCCTAGGCGCGCTGCACCGCCTCCTCAACGTCATCCGATAACGGATGGTCGAGCCGCGCGATCATTTCCTTGGGACAGATCTGCCAGAAACGGCTGACCTCTAAATCCCAATGGGCCTCGATATTGGCGGCATAAATAGAATCGGTTTCCGCCACATGTTGGCGCACGAGTTCGTGGACAACACCTTCCCAATATTTCGATTGGATGCGCTGCCAGACCACTGCTTCATCGTTGATCCGCTGGCCCAAATCGAGATCGGGATCATAGACAAAAGCCATCCCGCCGGTCATGCCGGCCGCGAAATTGTCGCCCACCGATCCGAGAATGACCACCACACCGCCGGTCATATATTCACAGCCATTCGATCCGCAGCCCTCGACCACAACATGCGCACCCGAATTACGTACGGCAAAGCGTTCGCCGGCCTGCCCGGCGGCATAAAGCGTGCCGGCCGTCGCGCCATAAAGCACCGTATTGCCAATGATCGTATTTTCATTTGTGCGGAGCTTGCTTGACGTCATGGGACGCACGACAATCGTGGCGCCGGATAAGCCTTTACCAACATAATCATTGGCATCGCCGAACACCTCAAACTTCATGCCCTGCACGCAGAACGCACCCAAAGATTGCCCGGCCGACCCGCGCAACCGAATGGTCAAATGACCC
This sequence comes from Alphaproteobacteria bacterium, assembly GCA_004356335.1. Taxonomy (GTDB): domain Bacteria; phylum Pseudomonadota; class Alphaproteobacteria; order SMXP01; family SMXP01; genus SMXP01. The sequence goes on from SMXP01000025.1 coordinate 773, forward strand.
GGCTTGAGCCCCGCCATGCCGTATTTACGAACAATGTGTGATGCCATGCGCGCTCCGATCGCGCGCTGGGTATTACGCACCGTATAGGTGAGCTGCATCTTCTCGCCCATTTCAAGTAGCGGTGCCGCATCGCGGACCATTTGTGCATCGAGCGTATCATCAACCTCAGTGCGGCCTTCATTGGTGCAATAACGAGGATTATCCTGCTGCTCCGCTTGAACCAGTAAAGGATTCAAATCGAGATCATCAAGATGGGCCGCTCCCCTGCTGACTTGTGCCAAAAGATCGGTTCGGCCGATCACCTCATTGAGCGAGCGGAAGCCCAATGACGCCAATATCTCACGCACCTCTTCTGCGATGAAGCTAAACAGATTGACCACTTTGTCCGGCGTACCGGTAAACCGTTCGCGCAAACTTTCATCTTGGGTGCAAACGCCCACGGGGCATGTATTGGAATGACACTGACGCACCATGATACAGCCCATGGCAATGAGCGCGGCCGTACCGATTCCGTATTCTTCGGCACCCATCATGGCTGCGATGACCACGTCGCGACCCGTGCGTATACCGCCATCGGTGCGCAATGTGACGCGGTGACGCAAATTATTCAGGGTGAGGACTTGGTTGACTTCGGTCAGACCCATTTCCCACGGCGTGCCGGCATATTTAATGCTGGTTTGCGGGCTCGCCCCCGTGCCGCCTGAATGGCCGGAGATAAGAATGATATCCGCCTTCGCTTTGGCCACGCCGGCGGCGATCGTGCCGATCCCCGTGGACGCAACCAATTTGACGCAGACTTTAGCCGTCATGTTTATTTGCTTGAGGTCGTAAATGAGTTGCGCCAGATCCTCAATGGAATAAATGTCGTGGTGAGGCGGCGGTGAAATAAGCGTCACCCCCGGAGTTGAATATCTGAATTTGGCGATCATTTCGGTCACTTTGAAGCCCGGCAGTTGACCGCCTTCACCCGGCTTGGCGCCTTGCGCGATTTTGATTTCGATTTCCCGGCACTGATTGAGATATTCCGCCGTCACGCCGAAGCGGCCGCTGGCTACTTGCTTGACCGCCGAATTCGGATTGTCGCCATTGGGTAACGGCTTGAATCGCGCCGGGTCTTCACCGCCCTCTCCGGACACGGACTTGGCGCCAATACGGTTCATGGCAATGTTCAATGTACCGTGGGCTTCCGGCGATAACGCCCCGAGCGACATGCCCGGCGTCACAAACCGTTTGCGGATCTCATTGATGGATTCCGCTTCATCAAGCGGAATGGGGTCGAGACCTTCTTTGAAATCCAACAAATCGCGTATGGAAATGGGAGGTTGATGGCCGAGCGCCTGACTATACTTCTTGTATGTGGCGTAGCTACCCGAATTACACGCATGCTGCACTAAATGAATGAGCCGTCCTTCGAGAGCGTGGCTCTCTCCGTTACGCCTATACTTATAAAACCCGCCGACCGGTAACGACACCACATCTTGCCGGTAAGCGGTGCCATGAAGGGTAACCAGCTTCTTTTGAATGCCCGGCAGACCAATGCCTGAAATACGACTTGGCATACTCGGAAAGAACTCCGCCACCAGCGCACGGCTTAAGCCGAGCGCCTCGAAGTTGTATCCGCCACGATAAGAGGAAATAACCGAAATGCCCATTTTCGACATGATCTTAAGAAGACCTTGATCGACCACCTTCCGGTAACTGTCGATACATTGATTAAAGCTCAAATCTCCAAATAGGCCGCGGCTATGCCGGTCGGCGATTGATTCCAAAGCGAGGTATGGATTGATTGTTGTGGCGCCGACCCCAATCAGCACCGCAAAATAATGAGTATCAAGACACTCGGCCGATCGCACATTAATTGAGGTATAGGTTCTAAGACCCTGTGCCACCAAATGGGAATGCACGCCGCCCACCGCAAGAATCATAGGCATCGGGATTTTATCCGGGCCGCTCTTTGCGTCGCTCAGAACCAAGTGACTAAAGCCTTGGCGTACCGCATCTTCGGCCTCCACCCGCAAACATTCGAGCGCATCGCGCAAGGCGTGGTCGGCAAGCTGTCCTTGAGCATCCAGCGATAATGTGCAATCGATCTCGTAGGCCGTCTTGTCGAAATACTCTATCATTTTATCGAGCATGCCGTTGGTCAGAACAGGGCTTTCGAGCGTAAACACATTGGTTTGCGAGGAATCCTCCGCCAGCACATTGCCCAAATTGCCAAATCGGGTGCGCAGACTCATGACGCGGGACTCCCGCAAACTGTCGATCGGCGGATTGGTGACCTGAGAGAAATTCTGGCGGAAGAAGTGCGACAGGGGTCGGTATCTGGTGGCCAGCACCGCAAGAGGCGTATCATCGCCCATCGATCCCACGGGCTCTTTCGTATTCTCCACCATGGGGTGAAGAATGAGTTCCATGTCTTCGATGGTGTAGCCAGCGGCTAACTGACGCTTCCGCAGTTCCGATTTTTCGAAAAGTCGCGGCTCCCGCGACGGGCGGATCTTGCCATCGAGTTCGACGATATTCTTGATCCAGTCGCCAAAGGGCTGCGAACTCGCGAGCATATCCTTGAGTTCGGTGTTGTGATAAAATTTGCCATTGACTAAATCCACGCCGATCATTTCGCCCGGGCCCAGGCGGCCTTTCTCGATAATACTACTTTCATCAAGCGGTACCATTCCGGTTTCCGAACCAACAAAAAGTAGGCCGTCATCGGTCAGGGTATATCGCATGGGTCTCAACCCATTGCGATCCATACCGGCGATCGCCCACACACCGTCGGTCGCTGTGATCGCCGCAGGCCCGTCCCACGGCTCCATGACCGAATTGGAATAGGCGTACATGGCCCGATAGTTTTCGGGCATAACGGTTGCTTTCTTCGACCAGGCCTCCGGGATGAGCAAGGTCTTCGCCATGGGCAGGTTTCGGCCGGCCCGGACCAAAAGCTCACACACCTGGTCAAGCGCCGCGGAATCGGAGCTGCCGGACTGGATGACCGGCTTAATGTCGTCGCCATGTTCGCCAAAGACTTCGGAAGCCATGCGAATTTCATGGCTCCTCATCCAATTGGTATTACCGCGAATGGTATTGATTTCTCCGTTATGGGCGAGCAACCGAAACGGTTGCGCCAGCCACCATTGCGGGAACGTATTGGTCGAATATCTCTGATGGAACAGAACGACCGCCGAAGTGAAACTTTCATCTTGCAAATCGGGATAAAAAACCGCCAGCTGTTCGGCCAAGAACATCCCCTTATAGACCAGCGAATCGGTGGACAAGGAACAGATATAGAAATCGTTGATATTTGCCTCAAGAACCCGCTTTTCGATGCGCCTACGGATTAAATAGAGTTCCGATTCGGCCTCGTGCCGGCTGATGTCACGTGGGTTTTCGAACATAATTTGCTCGATTTCCGGTCGTGACGCTTTGGCCTTGGCTCCGATGACTGTGGTATTTACCGGCACCTGGCGCCAACCGTAAATATAATAGCCAAAACTCAATATTGCGCTTTCGACGATGGTTCTGCACGCTTCCTGCGCCCCATAATCCGTCCGTGGCAGGAATATCATACCGATTCCGACTGGCTTTTGGCTCGGTTCGTGGCCGGTTCGTGATATTTGTACCTTGAAGAAATCCTGGGGAACGTCGACGCGTATGCCGGCGCCATCGCCCGTCTTGCCGTCAGCATCGACCGCCCCACGATGCCACACCGCTTTCAATGCGGCGATCCCGGCGGTCACAACTTCACGCCGCGGCTTACCATCGATGGCGGCGACTAAACCAACGCCGCAGGAATCATGTTCTTGTGCCGGAGAATAGGCGTGATGGGCCTCAAGCTTGGCCGCGTTACGCTTATATTGGTCCAACTCTTTGATGGCGCGGGAATCATCCGTCATCTCTTGCAACCCTTTAAGAGGCCTCAGCCAAGCTCGATTGGCGCAATGCAACATTGTCACTTGTTGACGTGCCAACCGCCTTGGCGGTGAGGTAATCATCCATCGCCTCCGCTGCATCTCGGCCGTCTCGTATGGCCCAAACAACAAGTGAGGCTCCCCGTACAATATCCCCCGCTGCAAAAACGCCGTCGATATTAGACGCAAGAGTACGAAAATCAGCCTGCAAGGTTCCCCAGCGCGTCACGGCGAGCTTTGGTTCCTGAAATAATCCGGGAATGTCTTCAGGATCAAACCCCAAGGCCGTGATCACCAAATCCGCCTCAAGCGTGAAATCAGATTGCGGTATTTCTTCCGGTGTTTCTCGGCCGGACGAATCCGGTAAGCCGAGTCGCATGCGAATGGCACGGACCGAGCGAACACGGCCAATGCCGTCGGATCGATCTTCGCCCAACAAAGCCTTGGGACCCGACAGCCAGATAAAGTCCACGTCTTCTTCTTCGGCGTGCATAACTTCGCGAATCGAACCGGGCATATTGTCTCGGTCACGCCGATAAAGACACTTGACCGATTTTGCCTCCTGGCGCACCGCCGTACGCACGCAATCCATGGCCGTATCGCCGCCGCCGATGACAACGACATTCTTGCCGTGAGCATTGAGCGTGCCGTCGTCGAAGGCGGGCACATGGTCACCCAAACAATTTCGATTGGAGGCGGTGAGATAGGTCATCGCTTGGACAACCCCATCAAGCCCTGTTCCCGGCACGCGAAGGTCGCGACCCGCATAGACACCCGTCGCAATGAGGACGACATCGTGTTTTTGTCTCAAATCAGCAAGTGTGGCATCGCGGCCGACTTCAAAATTGAGATGGAAACGAATGCCCCCATCGCGCAGACGTTGCGCACGACGCTCAACGATTTCCTTTTCGAGCTTGAAATTGGGGATGCCGTAAGTCAGAAGCCCGCCGATGCGGTCGTAGCGATCATATACATCCACCCCATAGCCTTTTTGTCGCAATTCCTCCGCCGCCGCCAGGCCGGCCGGCCCCGCACCGATAATGCCGACCGTCTGATTCCGTTGCCAAAGCACCTTGATGGGTCTGACCCAGCCTTTCTCCCATGCGGTATCGGTCAGATACTTTTCAACGGCGCCAATCGTCACCGTTCCGTGTCCGGATTGTTCGATAACGCAATTGCCTTCGCAAAGACGGTCTTGCGGGCAAATCCGCCCACAGATTTCGGGCATATTGTTGGTCGCTTGGCTGAGTTCGTAGGCTTCTTCGAGGCGACCTTCCGCCGTCAGCTTCAGCCAATCGGGGATATTGTTGTGTAACGGGCAATGGACTTGACAAAACGGCACCCCACACTGGGAACAACGGCTGGCTTGTTCGGCCGCCTTGTCGGCGGCGAATTCACTGTAGATTTCCATAAAATCGCCGAGCCGCGTGTCGACGGCGCGTTTATCCGGCATTTTCCGGTCTAAGTGCACGAATGTGAGCATACTTTCGGCCATGCTGGGATGTCCCTTAGCCCGGTCAAATTAAGGTGTAGCTGTGGTCATTGCCGGTCGATCCCCCTACTCGGGCACCGTCCACCTTGCCTTCTCGCCACGTCATCCGGCGAAAAAGAAACCCAGCCCGTCAAGACTCTACAAATGATGACTTGTGTATAAGCTATTTAACCCTGAATTTCCAGGAAAAACAGAATAATAAGACAGGAATATTGACTTAACTTTACAGGAAGTGACCCGGTTTTTCCCACAGCACGGCGATTAATCCCCTTTACCACAAAATTATTGTCTCATATCGGAACTACTTTGTCTTTTTCCATTGACTTTCCGCACGTGGTAGAAACCAGCTCTAGGGCATGTTCACAAAAGATGGAATCGCTAACGTGCTCTAAGTCTTTGTTTTATCGCGCATTCGGACGGAAAACCGGGTCCACTTTTCCTGAATGCGCTCTAGGTGTTTAGTCCCTGACTTTGATGGTGCATTATTTTCTTCAGCATGGAAGGAAGCACTATGGGACAAATTCTACACGGCA
>SMXP01000026.1 GCA_004356335.1 Alphaproteobacteria bacterium
ACTATCCAATCTCCAAGCCATGTTGCCTATTTTGGAAGCGGTGGTGCAAGCAAGTCGTCCGTTGCTCATCATTGCCGAAGATATTGAAGGCGAAGCATTGGCGACCCTTGTTGTCAACAAACTTCGTGGTGGCTTGAAAGTCGCTGCGGTCAAAGCGCCGGGCTTTGGCGACCGCCGCAAGTCCATGCTTGAAGATATCGCGATTTTGACCGGTGCTGAGGTGATTTCAGAAGACCTCGGCATCAAACTCGAAACCGTGACGCTCGACATGCTCGGCCAGGCGAAGAAAATTCATATCACCAAAGACGACACGACAATTGTCGATGGTCTGGGCAAGAAGGCCGATATTGCGGGCCGTGTCGGTCAAATCCGTCAGCAGATCGAAGAGACGACGTCCGAATACGACCGCGAAAAGCTGCAAGAGCGGCTGGCCAAACTCGCCGGTGGGGTTGCCGTCATCAAGGTCGGCGGTGCCACGGAAGTCGAAGTGAAGGAGCGCAAGGATCGCGTCGACGATGCGCTGAACGCTACTCGAGCCGCCGTGGAAGAAGGCATTGTGCCGGGCGGTGGCGTTGCTCTGCTTTATGCCAGCAAGGCAATTGCCAAACTCGAAGGGGAGAATGACGATCAGGATCAGGGCATTATCATCATGCGCCGCGCGCTTCAATCTCCAATCCGTCAGCTTGTTGACAATGCAGGCGTGGAAAGCTCCATCGTGGTCGGCAAGTTGTTGGAACAGAAAAGTGCGACCTACGGCTTTGATGCACAGTTGGAAGAATACTGCGATCTGGTTGAAGCCGGCATCATCGACCCGACTAAGGTTGTCCGCATAGCGCTGCAAGATGCAGCCTCGATTGCCGGCATTATGATCACCACCGAAGCCATGGTGGCAGACGCACCGGAGAAAGACAAAGCGGGCGGCGGCCCGCCAATGCCCGACATGGGCGGCATGGGCGGCATGATGTAATCAAGCCGATCCTCAGTTTACGTATCAAAGGGGCTGCCTTCGGGCGGCCCCTTTTCTTTGACGTGAGCGTGGGCGGCCTATTTACGGTTTTTCAGCTTTTGTTCAAAGTCATCGTAAAGCGGATTGTTCTCGCCGAACAGATAATCGGCGACGCGTACCGTAATGCCCCGCGCGCCGGCAGACCGAAGATCGCGCACGGTGCCGTATAACCTATCTTGAGGGCACTGAAGTTCACCTTCGGGCGGCGGGGACTTAGCAATCACACAACCATCTTGTTCGAAACCACGTATGAGCCCGCTCGCCTTCTTGGCCAATTGAAAGCGCACAATAATTGTGGACGCTGCCTTATCGTGCGCTGCCACCATATCAAGCACGCGCGCCAGTGTATCTTTAGCCGCTCTAGTCCAGCGGTTGTTTAGGGACGCAGCCAATTGCGCCTGGCTTTTCAAAATAACGCCGTCCCTCAAGAGCTTTAAATTATTGGCCGCGAGTGTCGCTCCGGTCGTTGTGATATCGACGATGATTTCGGCAAGGCCCGCGGTCGGCGCCCCTTCCGTCGCACCGGTGCTTTCGACGATGCGATAATCGGTCAAACCATGAGTTGCAAAAAACCGGCGCGTAAGGGCGCTATATTTAGTGGCCACCCGCAAGGGTCTCTTATGCCGTTGCCGGAATTCGGCGCACACATCGTCGAGGTCGGCCATATTTGCCACATCAATCCACGCGCCAGGCACCGCCACCACAACATCTGCATAGCCAAACGCCAAAGCCTTGATCAAAGCGACCGACGCGTCCAAATCGGACGACGCCTCACGCAGAAGATCTTCTCCGGTCACACCTAAATGGACCGTCCCGGCAACGAGGTTTGCCGCAATCTCACTCGATGACATGAACAAGACTTCCACGCCCGCCACGCCTTTCACCTTGCCGACATATTCACGCGCGGTCGCCGGTCGTTCGATCGGGATTCCCGCTTCGGCAAAGAAGGCATAGGCGGCATCCATGATGCGGCCTTTAGACGGTACGGCGACGGTGAGTTTGGCCATAAGCTATGTGCCTCCCTTGACCGCAAGAGCAAGCCGCTCCGTTCGGATCATGCAGCCCACAGCCGGAACCTCTTTGGGCGCCCCAAGGTCGTGCAACAGCGTATCATAACGGCCGCCGCCGGCGATTTGCCCGTTGTCACCGAGTGCCGGCACCGTCAGCTCAAAGACGAAACCGGTGTAATATTCCATATTTCGGCCGAATTCCGCGTCAAACGTCATTCGATTTATCGGCACACCAAAATCCGCCATCAAGTCGAGGCGGTGCTCAAATCGATCAAGGCCGCCGCCGATTTTAAGTTGGGCTTTTTTGGCAAAATTTCGCATCCGCATGACGACGCGCTTGGGTGAACCCGAGATTGCGAGATAGTCGTTGATTAGTTTCGCAGTATCCCGAGGCAAAGCATCGGCGCGGGCTTCCGATGCTTGGGCCAAAAGACGATCGGCGATTTCCTCGATCGAACGGCCGCCTACAGGCGCTATTTGAGCTAAATCCAACACATCACCTAGGGCCGCACGAGCTTCTTCTTCGTCGAGTTTGCTCAAAGCGTTGAGCAGCCCGGTGCCGGGACCTCTGTGCAAAGTCCCGTCATTCTTCACCAACCGGTCTAAAAGTTCGTGGAATGCGGCGGGCTGCCAAATATAACGCTTCAAACGCCGGCGCCATTGCTCGGCCATGGGCAAGGCACCGATCAAGTCAAAGAACAAACCCACATCACCCATTTTGATTTGATAATCGTTTAGGCCCGCGCGGTGGCAGGCTTCAATGGTCAGCGCAATGATTTTAGCATCGGCCTGTTCACGCTTGCGCGACCCAATCCATTCGGCACCCGCTTGTCGAAATTCGCGGGGTCGGGTCGGGTCGCCCGGTTGGTATCGAAATGCGCGGCCATTATAGCAATATTTAGCCGACCTTGTAGCCTTGGCGTCCTGCGCCAAATAAAGCCGGCACGTAGGGATAGTGAGGTCGGGCCGCAAACACACCTCATCGCCTCCCGGATCGGTAAATACATACATGCGGTGGCGAATATCTTCCCCCGAAAGATTGAGAAAAACATCCGCCGGCTGAAGAATCGGTGGATCGATGAATTGGTAACCACTATGGCGAAACACGTCTTGAATCGCTGAAGCTTGTGTCTCCAGCGCTTGAAGACGATCGGCATCGGCATTGCGCGGTGAGGCGGAAGGCATGAGCGGCTCCTTACGCCCCATCATAACGGGCAAGTATCTGCTTTACACCGTCGATCAGTTTAGCCCGCGGAACGGACGTTTGGGCCGCATCGCCGGAGCGCCATTCCACATTGTCGGAAATTTCCGTCGCCTTTTGCGCGCCTAGTTTGAGATCCTTGAGCGTCACTTCGCCCCTTCCGCGTTCGTCAGCCCCCTCGATGACGGCCAATGTGGCGCGGCGTTTGTCGGCATATTTCAACTGCGCCTTCATGCCACCGGCACCCATATACATTTCCGCGCGAATGCCCCCATCACGCAGTTCCTTGACCATGACTTGATAATCGGCAAGCCGTTCACTATCCATGACCAGAACGACGACCGGACCCTTTTGTTCGTCGGCGCGGACTTGGCCGAGATGTTCGAGCGCCGCGTAAAGCCGACTGACGCCGAAGGAACATCCGGTGGCCGGCACCTCAACGCCTTTGAACATTTTAATGAGATTGTCATAGCGCCCGCCGGAACCGACCGAGCCGAAACGGGTCATCCGCCCATCTTCACCTTGCGTCTCAATGGTGAGTTCCACTTCCCAAACCGGTCCCGTGTAATAACCCAAGCCCCGCACCACGCTCGGATCGAAAATGACTCGGTCGGAATTCAAACCCAATGCGGTCAAGTAGGCATCAATCCGGCGTAATTCGTCGATACCCTGCAGACCTATCCGGCTTTCGCCGACACTCTGGGCAAGTCGGTCACAAACTTTTTGCCGGTCCACCGTGCCGGATCGGGTAAACGCCATGACCGCATCGATCTGCTCTGAACTTAGGCCTGCACCTTCCGTGAAATCGCCTGACTCATCGCGGCGCCCCTTTCCAAGCAAGAGTTCGACACCGTCCGGACCCAGACGATCTAATTTATCGATGGCACGCAGAACAACGAGCCGTCGCTTTTCAAATTCAGAGTCTCCGGCCGACATGCCGACGGTTTCAAGAACGCCGTCGAGAATCTTTCGGTCATTGACATGAATCAGATAATTGCCACGGGCAATGCCCAACACCTCCATGCATTCGGCCATCATGGCGATCATTTCCGCGTCCGACGCCATATTGGCGGCGCCCACCGTGTCCGCATCGATCTGCATGAATTCGCGATAACGCCCGGGGCCGGGCTTCTCGTTGCGCCACACACTGCCCCATTGATAGCGCCGGAAGGGCTTGGGCAGGGCGTCGTAATTCTCAGCCACAAAGCGGGCCAGGGGTGCGGTTAGATCGTAGCGCAGCGACAACCATTGCTCATCGTCATCCTGAAAACTAAAAACGCCCTCATTGGGGCGATCTTGATCGGGCAGAAACTTTCCCAATGCGTCGGCATACTCGAACGCCGGCGTGTTCAACAGCTCAAAGCCATAGCGTTCGAAGACCGTCCCGATGGTCTCAAGCATCTTGCGCTCGGCCGCGATCTGAGCGCCGCGCTCATCGCGCAGCCCCCGCGCCAAGCGGGCCTTAGGCCGGAACGTCTTCTGTTTCTTAGTCATGGATCGGCTATCGTCGCGGGGCTCATTTCGCTCTCCCGGGCGCGTTACCTACCCTATCGCCCGCCCTTGGGCAAGGAAGGGTTAAGAGAGCAGCGGATCGGCCCAAGGTCCCACTTTTCCGGCCCCAAGCCTGATCTCATCGGACAGGGATCATTTCGTCACCAAGTCGAGCGCCCTATAAGATCGCCGACGCCACCTATTGGATGAGAGTCAACTTGCCAACCAAAGCGCCCCTCAGCCTCAGTTAAGCTGGAATTGATCTACAAGGCCGGCAAACCGGCAAGGGTGCCGAATCCCATCATTCAAAAGCAAGAACCAAAAAACGAGGAGCACGCCCATATGTCAGATGCGTCGACTGACCAAAATTTCCCCAAAACCGGACCCTATAAATCCGTGCGCGAATACGTCGCCGCTCTGGAGGCGCGCGGCCGATTGGTGCGCATTCCGGAGATGGACCAGGATCAATATGAGAGCACCGGTTTCGCCTATCGGTTGATCGATCATTATGGCTACGATTATGCCCCGGCCTTTCTGATCGAGCGCATCAAGCAGGACGGCGAATGGATCGAAGGTCCTATCCTGTGCAATCTCTATGGCTCCTGGCAGGACGAGGCTTTGGTCTTCGGACTGGAAGACATTACCGATGATATGCAACAGATGTATCACAGGGTCCTGGCGGAGATCGGGACGCGGCTGGATTCAGGAGGCCAATGGAAAAAGATCGATCCCATTACCATAGATCGCAATAAAGCTCCGTGTAAAGAAGTTGTTCTGACCGGGGATGAAATCGACCTCAAAAAATTCGCCTTTATCAAAAATAATCCGGCCGATGCGGACCGCTACATTAATATGAGTGCGGTCATCCTCGAAGATGAAGAGCTGGGCCGCAATGTCGGCACCTATCGCTCGCAGCTCAAAAGCAAAAACAAACTCGGCCTCAACACTGAGCCCGGCCAGCACGGCTGGCAAATCTTGAATGCCAAAAAACTGCGCGGCGAAAAGATCGCTCACGTGGCCATTGCCTTTGCCCCGGACCCGATTACGTTTTCCGCCAGCTCGACAAAACTGGCAGTCAATGTAGGTGATGACGAATACCCGATTATCGGCGGCCTCATGGGCCAACCTTTGGAGATAGTGAAATGCGAAACCAACGATATTATGGTGCCGGCCCATTCGGAAATGATCATTGAAGGCGAAATCCCCCTCGATCAAGGTGAAGACGAAGGGCCCTATGGCGAAATGTATGGTTATTTGGGTCCGAAAAAGCCCGGCAATTTTTTCGTCAATGTGACCTGCGTCACCCACCGGGAAAAGCCGTGGATCTTGAATTCCTTTACCGGCATCACCAACGACATGCCAAAATCACCCCAGATCGCCTCACAGTTTTATCGCTATAAGAAATCGATTCCAAACTTGACGGGCTTTTATTCACCGCGCAACGCCAGCGGCATGGCGGTCATCAGTATCGACAAGAAATTCCCCGGTGAAGGCATTTCGGCCGGTCTGGAATTCGCTGCCAATCAGGGTTTGACCAAAGTAGTGATCGTCGTCGATAAGGACATCAATATCTTGGATCCCACTAGCATCCTGCACGCCATGGCCGCCCGCTGGCAGCCCACCGCCAGCATCTTGATCCCCCAGGCGCGGCAACGCCTGCCGGATCCAAGCCTGCCTACCAAGGGCCTGACCAGCAAAATGATTATCGACACGACCCAACAATTCCCCGAAGAGGGCGGGCCTGAATCGTGGGCACCGGTATCGCGCGCTCTTTTGCAGGAACAATCGCCGCAAACCTTCGACATGGTCGATAAGAAGTGGTCGGAATATCTGCAGAATTGGCCCGGCAAGGGTTAGAGCGTTTTCAGGAAAAGTGGACCCGGTTTTCCGTCCGAAAACGCGACCAAACTAGGAATCTAGAGCATTTTCATGAGTCAATTAATCTTGGAAATGCTCTAGCGGTGATCTGCCACGCCACGACCCCCTTAACCTAAGGCGGTTTGCGCGATAGAGTTCCGCCCGATGACCTTGATCAAGCCGGCTACAAATATCATGGGGCCGGCCCAAACAGGAGCGGGTTTGCGTGACCAAGAATATTGCCGATATGGAGCCCAAAAGCCCTGCCGCCGCCCCCTTCAGACCGCCGGCGGAATGCGTCACCCTAGCGGAGGTGCGCCGACAAATCGACCGGCTCGATGGAGAACTCGTGGCGCTTCTTGCCACGCGCCAGAATTATGTTGAATCGGCTGCCCGAATCAAACAGGACCGGTCTTTGGTGCGGGACGACAACCGAATTCAGGAAGTTCTCGAAAATGTGATCAAACAGGCCAGGCGCGAAGGTCTCAACCCCCATTTAGCGGAAGCGGTTTGGACCGCGCTCATTGAGGCCAGCATCGGCCACGAATATGACGTGTTCGATCGCAAGCACGACAAAACAAAGACTTAGAAGCACGTTAGCGATTCCATCTTTTGTCAACGTGGGTTGGAAAGGTCGGGTCTCAAAAAAGATAGCCGGGCGCACTCGAAATCGATTGATATTCCTGAAACTGAATGATGCCCTCGTAGCCGAGATTACGGCTGATGCCGGAATCCTTGAAACCGCCAAAGGGCGCGCGGGCATCCTGCGACGCCGGTCCATGATTGTTCAAAAAGGTACATCCTGCTTCGATCCGGCGGGCCAAGCGAACGGCACGGTCCGGGTCTTGGGTCCAAACGGATGAACACAGACCGAAATTCGAATCGTTGGCCAACGCAATGGCTTCTTCTTCCGTGTCGAACGGCATGATCGGCAGAGCCGGACCGAATTGTTCCTCTCGAACAATGTCGAGGCTCTGATCCGGATTGTAAATAAGGGCCGGTCTCTGAAAATAGCCCTTGGCATACAAGTCTTCATCGGGCACCTGGCCGCATTCCTTGATATCGGATCCGGCCGCGCGTGCCTGATCGATGATATCAGTCACAACTTTTAGCTGCTTGGCATTATTGACGGGGCCCATTGTGGTCTCAGGTAACAGCCCGTCGCCAATCACCTGTTGTTCGCAAATGGCGGTGAACCCGTCTACCACATCGTCGTATATCGACCGATGCACATACATGCGCTTTATCGCCATGCATATTTGGCCCGAAGACATGAACGCACCCAAATACATTTTCGTGAAGGCTTCGGGGCTTAGTTCGGCATCTTCCAATATGATGGCCGCATCGTTACCACCCAGCTCAAGGGTAACCGGTGTCAAATTGTCGGCAGCCATCTTCATGACGTGCTTGCCCACATCGACCGAGCCGGTAAAGTTTACATATCTCACCAACGGATGTGTGGTCAGTGGATCACCGATTTCCGAAGACGAGCCGGTTACCAGATTGACCACGCCTCGCGGCAAAACTTCGGCGATCTTTTGTATCGTGAGCGCTGGTGCCATAGCGGAATTTTCCGCCGGTTTGACCACAACTGTATTGCCCGACATCAAAGCCTGGGGCAGTTTGGCACCCAAAATGGAGAGCGGCCAGTTCCAAGGCACAATCAATGCAGCCACTCCCCGTGGCTGGCGCGTAATGATGGTGTCGAGAGGCGGGCCGGAAATTTTTTCATCGGTGGCAAGACGATCCGCATAGGACGCGCTCAGCCGGAACCGATCCCCAAGTCTGGTCATCTCAAGCAAGGTTTCCTGTCGGATTTTTCCGTGCTCGCGGGTAAACAAGATGGACCGGTATTCCACATCATCTTGATCCGCAACCAAATAATCGGCAACCTTGTTTAGATAATCCGCGCGCTCCGCATAAGACAGTCGAGACCATGCCGGAAACGCGGTGTGGGCCGATTTTACGGCCGCATTCACATCCTCTATGGTCGCTTTAGCTGCCTTGCCGACAAGTTCATCGGGGCGGGCCGGATTGAACAAATCATAAGTTCGCCCATTGCCGGCTGTTCGGCGTTCGCCGTCAATGTACAATTCGGTTTCAAGTAATGCGTCTTCATTTCTCATTTCTATGCCCTGACCCGTTCATCGTTTTGTCACTCGTCACCAGGTTAGTCGGTTGACCAGGTGATCTCCAGGGATAAGAGAAACAGGGGCGTCACCCGCGAAACCCAAGCCCTCTCAGCGGATCGGGGTCGATTATAAACCCAAATCACCGTCACCCCTGCAATGCGTCTCTCATCACTTCAATATCAGCTAATTTTTGCTCGAAAGCCGACCAGTCATCATCTTTCGCGATACGATCCCAAAGGGCTTCAATTTCGTCGATCAGGAGCGTGTAGGGCCGGTCGTTTTGAAAATAGACATGGCTCAATCGATCTGGATCCGCGGGCTCATAGGTGCGCAAAATAGACAATACATGCTGGAAATTCGGTGCCTGATAATAAGACGCTGCGGAGCTTTTCATGGCGCGGGCCTCTCTAATGCCACCACCATACCAATCAAAGTAAAACTGCTCAAAGGGCGCGTCGGTTTCCCGCATAAAGTTTAGGACGCCAAGAGAGAGCTGGCGATCCGTATGCTTTCCTTGAGAACGAACCCCCAAGCGACCTATAAACGGAGCCCCCCCAACAGCCGTAAGGTAAGACGATGAATAATATTGCAGCGCTTCTATCAGCGTTTCCTTATCGCAAATGGGCAAGAGCGCTGCCGCCAATTGCTGTACATTCCAAAGCCCGGTTTCAATCTGGCGGAGAAAAGAATAAAGGCCCGTTTGATCAAAATAAGCCGCGACGAAATTGGGATCGTAATAGGGCAACATTCGATAAGGACCGTAATCAAAGCTTTCCCCGGTGACGTTCATATTATCCGTATTCACAACTCCGTGGACGAAACCGGCGAGCATCCAGCTGCCGACCATCTCCCCGGTCTTTTCACAAACTTTCTGCAGAAAAGCGCCAACACGCGCTGGCCCTTCAAGGCCTTTAAGCTCCGGATAATAGTGCCGAATACAAAAATCAACGAGCGTATTAAGCCGCTCCGGGCTGCCCTCATAAGCATGACGCTGGAACGTGCCGAAGCGGATGTGTGAATGAGAAAGCCTAACCAAAACACTCGATCGGGTCGGCGATGGTTCATCAGAACGGTAAAGAGATTCGCCGGTCTCAATCAGACTAAAACTTTTTGACGTGTTGACGCCGAGGGCCTCGAGCAAAGCGGTGACAAGCACTTCCCGCACGCCACCTTTCAGCGTCAGACGGCCATCACCATCTCGCGAATAAGGCGTTTTCCCACTGCCCTTGGTACCCAAATCCAGCAACCGATCATCCGTATCGCGCAATTGAGCAAACAAAAAGCCGCGCCCATCGCCAATGTCCGGATTGTAAGCGCGGAATTGATGCCCGTGATAACGCATGGCCAAGGGCGGCTGAAGGTTGTGCGGCAACGGCTTAAAGGCACCGAAATGCGCTTGCCATTCCGCGTCGGTCAACCCATCGAGGCCAACACGCTTGGCCCATCTGGTATTGCGGTAGCGCAGAATGTGTTCTGGAAATTCGGCCGCCGTGACCGAATCATAAAAACCATCTCCGATTTGGGGATAAACCGGGTCGGGCCGATAAGAGGGTGAAACAGACATGGGGTTGCCTAACCGCAGGCACCCGTATCTGCAAGTAAAAATTCATCTGCCCAACCGCAGGCGGGTCGCCATGCCTTGGTTCGTAGTGGAACCATCATGGCGCAAGGCTCAATTTTACAGCCAATCGCGGATTAAAGAAGGGATAGGACACACCTGTCCCTTCCGAAAATTCCATCCGCCTTGAGATTCCACGGTTTTAGCGAATCTCCCTAAGCTGGCTGAATGCTGGCCATATGGAACATTTTCACCGTTAAATTTCTATCTGCAGATATGTACGAATTGGTATGAGATGAATGCAATATGTGATAGCTATAAAGGCGGAGAAACCTGCAGCTTTGGATGGCCACTGCGCTAAGGGCAAAGGTGGATCACATGTCTGCAATCGAGCGAAGTAAAGATTTCCCTCTCACCGAAGCAAGGAATCTTGTGAAGGACCTGTCTGGTCCCGACCCTTTGATCTACTGGGTAGATTATCTGTTGAGCATTACAATTGGCTGGAGCGCGTTCGTTCTCGCAGTCAGGGTCCCAGATTTATCTCTGTGGCAGGTTACCTTTTATGTGATCGCCTCTTTGGCTTTGTACAGGGCGGTAATTTTTACCCACGAACTCGCACACCTTAAAAAGGGCACGTTCAAATTTTTCCGGCTGATTTGGAATCTGACTTGCGGCTTTCTGATGATGGTGCCCTCGTTCACCTACCACGGGGTCCACAACGATCATCATAAACGCAATGTCTACGGCACGCGACGCGACGGTGAATATTTGCCGTTCGGTGTTCAGGAGCCTTATTGGATCCTTGCTTACTTGTGCCTTACCTTCGTTCTGCCGTTGCTGTTTGCTGTCCGGTTTATAGTGCTGACTCCGTTATCTTATATCAACCGCGGCCTGAGGCGTCTGGTGTGGCAAAGACTGTCGTCACTCACCATAGACTTCAGCTATCGACGGCCGCCACCCGGAAACGCAGACGACCCGACCTGGCCGTGGCAGGAATTTATTACTTTCATCTATGGGATAACGGTGATTGGCCTAGTGGTATCAGGCGTGTTGCCGCTCAAGGTCTTGATCCTGTGGTACATGGTATCACTCTTGATCTTCTTCCTGAATGCCTTGAGGACCTTGGCTGCTCATGCTTATCGAAATCCGGGGTGTCAGGTCTTGACTGTCCCGGAACAGTTTCTCGATTCCGTAAACGTACCGGGAAATCTCTTACTCACCGCGCTGTGGGCGCCTGTCGGACTCAGATACCACGCGACTCATCACCTTTTTCCGAACTTACCGTATCACGTACTCGGCAAAGCTCATCGTCTGCTCGTCGCGGAATTGCCGGACAACACGCTCTATCTAAAAACAGAGAGAAAAAGCCTGTCGAGCGCCTTGAGAATGTTGTGGCAGGAAGCGAGACTATCAAAGCTCCAAAATGTTGAAGTTGAAGCAGGGTAAAACGCCAAATAATCCTTCCACGTAAAAAACAGTTGGGGTTCGTGAGCCATTGTGCTGTAGCGCGCGGCGGTAATCACCCTACTGCTCCGGGTTGAAATCCGGGCCGACAAACTCGATTCCAATGCTTCGTCCGAACCGGCGCACGACAATCCCTCGGGTCTGGCCGATTTGAACGATCTCGCCCACGTTCGGTGGATTGTCCATTTCCAGGCCGATTCCACTCATTGAAATGTCGACCACCTGGCACGGTACCATTATGCCGTTAGGCCGGCGAAGTTGCGCCGTTTGACTGGCGGGCGCCCGCGGGTGCCGCCTTTCATCGTCAAGCGCGCCTTTTTTGCCAGAGGCATACCAGTCGAGGATTTTGTCCGTACGCTTCTGCTTTCGCTCGCTTGATGTAAGCTCAACTGCGAAGCCGCCATCGAATACTCTCACGACGCGTCCTTCGAATTGTCCCAGTTCGTCAATGTAGAGGACCAGAGACGCGCCGATCTTAGCATGCACTTTTGTGGTTAATGCGATACCCCCAGCAGAAATATTCCTCAGTTCACCAAAAATGTCTTCCGAACGATCGCCGAACATAAACCGAACCGGAATATGAAACTTGTGGCGATCGTGGCGGCGCCTTTCAAGCTGGACTGGATGTCCGTCCTCAGAAACAGCTTCGTCAAGGCCCATTTCTTCATCTTCACCGGCCTGATTTTTCGATAATGGTGTTCTCCGCGACATAACGACTCCTTGATTTTCTACTAACCAGAAAATGCGACCTAAAGCATTCAGTTAAAGAATCAGTCTGTGCCTTCCCTTCATGTCATCTTCCCGTGAAGTCGCGTCGATCGATGTTTTTCGGCGGAAAAGATCTCCTTTTGACGCTGCGGTCTTTGACCACGCCAAACTATTATCAGCTTACAGATTGAATAATGAACGGCGCCGGCAATGCTTTGGGGGCTCAGCATCCATGCCGGCGCCGTCACGGCGCCATTGAACGGAACATGTACCGTTCGAAGCGCGCAGCGAGAGAAAATACGTTTTTTCATTACTCGCCGAACACAATTGGTGGCGCCGATTTCCTTCAACGTCATCCTCAAACTAACGTCATCCTAAAACTCCTCATCGCGAGAAATTCGCAACGTCGGAAAGAGGATGCGATCAAGACACGGTTAAATTATTAATTTATAGAAAGTTTCGAGTCCAATTTAGTGTGGAAGACGGTGAATTATCCAACTGCGCTGTTTCTTTTCCTTGCAAATATTGGAAAATAGCACCACGATGATTCACTCCGTTTTGGATCATTTTGTTGAATGACGGGCGCTTGCCGCTCTGGCGTAGCGGGAGTTCGGCTGCTTGAAAGAACCGTCTGGCCCCACGCTCACGAAGACTCCATATGCCTTTGGCGAAGCGTACGTTATATTCGTTGTTTGAATTTATTGGTTACGCCCATGAAAGCCGAACGTTTCTCTCAGCTGTTTTTTGATTCGAATACCAGGCTGGTGCAACAGATAGAACGTGAATTGCGCGAGCGCCGCGGCGAAGGCGCCCTGCGGGCGCTGCACTCGATCAAAGGCGCAGCGCAAATCATGGGCGCGCCGCGCCTAATCGAGGCTGTGTCCTTTACCGAGCAAGCCTTCAAGAAGGGGGACAATTTGACGCTGCGGCGGGGCCTCGAGGCAATCTCAGCGGCACTCGCGCCGTTCGACGGTCAAGATGATCCAAAACGGAGTGAATCATCGCGGCGCTACTTTCCAATATCTGCAAGGAAAAGAAACAACGCAGTTGGATAATTCACCGGCTTCCACACCGAATTGGACTTAGAACTTTCTATAAATTAACAATTTAACCGTGTCTTAATCGCATCCTCTTTCCGACGTTGCGAATTTCTCGCAATGGGGAGTTTTCGGATGACGTTGAAGGAAATCGCCGCCGCCAACACAAACAGCAATAGAGCTATTATTTGATCTGGATTCCCAGTGCGACGACTAACTCCGCGTGCATACTTTGGAGGTAGGCCTGCGCCTTTTCAATGCCGACGGCAGTGAGCGCGACAGTTATTCGTCTCAAATCGCTCGAGTCTGATCGTTTCGCAGCGAGGCCAAGACGGACCAATGTGTCAAGTCGCCGAAGCGCCGTCGTCGGTGGTACATCCGCCTTTAAGCAGAGCGCTGTCACATTCAGGCACCGACCGTCCATATGGTTCAGGTAAAGGTCGAGCAGCATTAACCAGGCAGAATCGTCGATAAGCCCAGTGAGCATCAGTTCATGGCGACAGGCCCTTAGGCGAAACATCGCTCGAATGAGGTTGCGATGGAGATCCGTTATGCTTAACGGCGGCGCCTCATCCAGGGCTGCAGCAGCGTTCGAGGACGCGCGGCGCAGCTTGGCCATTTCCCGAACGAGATTCGGTTGAATGGGTGATGCGGCGAATTCGTTCTTCATGCGATGGGAAGGTTTTGCCAACAATATCCGCTTCAAGAATATGGCTGATTATTTCGAAGAGATCCTTGAGCAGGAAACCATATTATGGGTATGGCGCTATCTCTTTTGATCGGGTGTTTGTGTCCTTTAGGACATCGGACAACACACGAATGGTCATAGGGGTCGCGCTAGAGCGCATTCACAAAAAGTGGGACGCGGTTTTTGGGTTCGAATGCGCGACCACTAA
>SMXP01000027.1 GCA_004356335.1 Alphaproteobacteria bacterium
CCGCAAGGGGGACAGGTCGGTAATGGAAACCGCCTTGAGCTAGAGCGCATTCAGGAGTGAAGACCGTCCTTGCCAAGGTCAATCGATCCGGTGGATCGATTGAAGGGATGAACGGACACCGGTTTTCCGTCCGAATGCGCGACAAAACAAAGATTTAGAGCACGTTAGCGATTCCATCTTTTGTGAACGTGCTCTAGATCAAGGAGCTATACTCAATCTTGCGTATTATCTGCTAATCTGTGGCAATGTGCATGGCGGGAACTGCTCCTCAGCGCAAGGAGACAAATGGATGACATACGAACATATTGAAGTGCGGCCGGTTTCAGGATCGCTTGGCGCGGAAATTCATGGCGTTGACCTATCTCAAAAGCTCGATGACCAAACCTATTCGGAAATCAAACAAGCCTGGCTGGAATATTTGGTGCTGTTCTTCCGCGACCAGGATATTACGCCAGCTCAACAGATCGCGTTTGGGCGGCAATTTGGCGAGCTTCACATTCATCCTTATATCCCCAGCTTGGAAGGGTATCCCGAAATTATCGCTCTGGGCGCCGGATCGGGCAAGAAAGATTCGCTGCGACTGTCAAACGACTGGCATATCGATTTGTCCTATACGAATAACCCGCCTTTGACGGCAATCTTGCGCGGCGTCGAAGTGCCGGAACGCGGCGGCGATACCATGTTCGTCAATCTTTATAAGGCTTACGACACCCTAAGCGATCCAATGAAAGAATTTCTTGGGGATAAGGTGTCCTATCACGATGTGACCAAGACCAACCGGCGGCAAGATCTTCAAAGCGAAGGGGGTTTAGAAGGCTATAAGCGTTCGTTCACCACAACGCCGCCCACCGAACATCCTATTGTAAAGACTCATCCGGAGACCGGTAAGAAATTGCTTTACATCAGCGAACTGACGACAACGCACATCAAGGGGCTCAATCAAAACGAAAGCGATGCCATCTTGAATATGCTTTTTAAGCATATTGATTGGAAGGAACTTCAATGCCGGTTCTATTGGCAAAAGAATTCGATCGCCATGTGGGACAATCGCGCGGTCGCACACTACGCCGTGCGCGATTATGACCAGCCCAGACTTATGCATCGCGTGACGGTTCTAGGCGAGGTCTTCCCCTAGAGCGCATTCAGGAAAAGTGGGCACCGGTTTTCCGTCCGAATGCGCGACAAGACAAAGACTTACACAGCCCATTCAGGAAAAGCGGAATGAAGGTGAACGGTGGTCTTTATCGGACGATTTGGCTGGCGGACGATGGCCAAGCCGTGGAAATCATCGACCAAACCCGCCTGCCCCATGAATTCGTGACCGCCCGTCTCAGCAGTGTTGACGATGCCGCCCGGGCCATCGTCACCATGCAGACACGCGGGGCGCCGCTGATCGGTATCACGGCCGCTTATGGCATGGCCTTGGCCATGGCCCAAGACCCGAGCGATCAAAACCTAGAGGCAAGCTATGCCAAATTGATCGACACACGTCCCACCGCAATTAATCTGCGCTGGGCGCTCGATCAAATGCGCCATGCGATCGCGCCGCTTGAGACAAAAGTGCGCCGCCGCGCGGCGTTTGATCGCGCCGGGGCCATGGCCGACCAGGATATCGACCGATGCCGCCGGATCGGTGCCAACGGACTGACGCTGATCGAGGCCGCGGCCGCACAGAAAAAAGACGGACCGGTCAACGTGCTGACACATTGCAATGCCGGTTGGCTGGCCACGGTGGATTGGGGAACCGCAACCGCCCCCATCTATATGGCGTTCGACAAGGGCATCGATATTCATGTTTGGGTCGATGAGACTCGCCCGCGCAATCAAGGGGCCGCATTAACCGCCTGGGAACTCGGCCATCACGGCGTACCGCACACCGTGATAGCGGACAATGTGGGCGGCCATCTCATGCAACACGGCTTGGTTGACTTATGCATCACCGGTAGCGACCGCACCACCGCACGGGGCGATGTCTGCAACAAAATCGGCACCTATCTCAAAGCCCTGGCAGCCCATGACAACAATGTGCCGTTCTACGTGGCCCTGCCCGGTCCGACAATCGACTGGACACTTGACGACGGCGTCAGCGAGATCCCCATTGAACAACGCGACGGCGTTGAAGTTAGGGAGATAAGCGGACGCACCGCCGATGGCCGCATCGAGACAATCTCCCTTGTCGCGCCCGGAAGTCCGGTCGCCAATTACGCCTTTGACGTCACGCCGGCCCGTCTGGTCACGGGCCTCATCACCGAACGGGGCATTTGTCCGGCATCCGCAGACGGCCTACGCCGGCTTTATCCACAACAGGCCAAGACATGAAACACCTGTCGTTGCGGCACGCGATCATCGAGACCGCACAAAAGATGACCGCCCTTGGCCTCAATCAAGGGACCGCCGGAAATGTTAGCGTTCGCGCCGACGACACCTTACTGCTGACGCCGTCCGGTGTCGCTTACGAGGACCTGACGCCCGGTGATATTGTTTCGATGACTTTTGATAATCGCTGGTCGGTCGAAAATCCGGGCCGATATCCGACAAGCGAGTGGCGTATCCACCGGGACATTCTGTCCACCCACAATGAAGTTGGCGCGGTCTTGCATGCTCATTCCCCTTTCTGCACCACCTTGGCCTGTTTGCAGCGGGACATTCCGGCCTTTCATTACATGATTGCCGTGGCCGGCGGCGATTCCATTCGCTGCGCGCCTTATGCCACTTTCGGAACCGAAGAATTGTCAAAAGCGGCTCTTGCCGCCCTTGAAGACAGAAAAGCGTGCCTGCTTGCCCAACACGGCATGATCGCCTGCGGTACCGACTTAACAGAGGCGCTGAAACTGGCGGTCGAGGTGGAAACCTTGGCGCAAACCTATTGGCGCGCGTTGCAAATTGGTGAACCAACGGTTTTGTCGACACAAGAAATGCAGCGCGTCTTGAAAAAATTCGCCGCCGGTTATGGCTTCGGTAGCGAACCGGACAATGAACCTTGAGCGGCCGGTTGGTGTTGAGGTGACCATATTCGGAACACAATATCCACACATCGGTCAATTTCGGCCAGTCTCTCCCATATAATAAAAGGCTCAAACATTGGGGGGAAGGAAAAGCTGATGACAGTCAAAGCGCCATTTATATGTTTGATCCTTATGGCCGTGCCGGGTTTGGCCGTCGCCGAGGGCTGGATTTCCTACGGCGGTGACAAGGGCGGTACCCGTTATTCGGAACTCGATCAAATTAATCGGGACAACGTGCAAGACCTCGAGGTCGCTTGGACATACCGCACCGGCGAGTTGCAACGGCGGCCTAATTTCTTCGTCTTTCATTCCCTGCATGGCACCCCGATCCTGACGCCGGAACAGGCGGGTCGCTCGCTCCTGCTCTGTACGGATTTCAATCGGATTATTTCGCTCGACCCGGCAACCGGCGAAGAAAATTGGATGTTCGACCCGGAAGTGGAACTTGAGCCGTTCGGTCAATATAAATGCCGCGGCGTGTCTTTATGGCACGACGAAAATGCCCCGCTCGAACAGGTCTGCGCTTGGCGGGTTTATACCAATACCAGTGACCGCCGATTGTTCGCGGTGGATGCCCGCACCGGCGAGCGCTGCCCTGACTTTGGACAAAATGGCGAAGTCGATATCAATCCGCTGATTTTAGCCTCCCAGCCCAAGGGTGACATCAAAGGGGTTCAGCTTTGGTCGGCCCCGGCCGTGGTCGGTGACGTGGTGGTGGTCAGTTCGACGGTTCATTCCAAAAGCCATTTGGCCAAATCCTTCAGCGGCGAAATCCGCGGTTTCGATGCTCGCACCGGCGAGTTCAGATGGAAATTCGATCCGGTTCCTCGCAACCCGGGCGATCCGGAGGCGGCGAACTGGCCGGAACAGGCCTTAAGGAATACCGGCGCCGGCAATACATGGGGCTTTATGTCGGTCGATGACGAACGCGACCTTTTATTCTTACCCACATCCAACGCATCGCCCGATTATTTCGGCGGCACCCGGCCGGGCGACAATCGCTACACCAGCTCCCTGGTTGTGCTCAAAGGGTCGACCGGCCAATTGGTTTGGCATTTTCAAATGATCCATCACGATGTTTGGAATTACGATCCCGCGGCGCAACCCATTTTGGCGACCATCACCCGCGATGGCGAAGAATTACCTGTCGCGGTGCAATTGACCAAATCCGGATTTGCCTGGGTGTTCGATCGGGAGACCGGCGAACCGTTTTTCGGTTTCGAGGAACGGCCGGTACCGACAGATGGCGTGCCCGGCGAAGTGTTGTCGCCGACCCAGCCGTTTCCGCTGGCACCACCGGCCCTGGTGCCGACCGGCATCACGCCCGATGACGCGTGGGGCTTCACATTATTCGATAAAGCCGCCTGCCGCCGCGAGATTGAATCGCGACGTTATGGCGAGATGTACACCCCCACGGCAATGCGGGGCACGGTGCTGTACCCGCAACCGGGCGGCGGCGTGAATTGGGGCGGTGGTGCATTCGACCCGACCCGCAATCTGTTGATCACCAACGTGTCGCGCATTCCTGAAGTCCTTCGGCTGATCCCCAAGGACGAACTCGATATGACGGCGGCCCGGGCGCCGGGCGCCGGGCGCCCCGGCGGGCCGCCGGTTTATATCGAAGGGACGGAGTACGGCGTTCAAACCGGGCCCTTATTGTCACCCTTCGGCGCGCCGTGTACCGCACCGCCGTGGACCACGCTCATAGCGGTGGATCTGGACAAGGGCATTATTAAATGGCAAGTGCCATTGGGCTCGATCGAAAAATTTGCCCCCTTGGGTCTGCCTTTGACGTTAGGCGCGCCGGCCTATGGCGGCCCCATGGTCACGGCAGGTGGACTTATCTTTATTGGTGCGACGGCCGATGAAAAGTTTCGCGCCTTCGACATAGATACGGGCGATAAACTCTGGCAAGTGAACATCCCCCGCTCCGCTCACTCCATGCCCATGTCCTATGAAATAGACGGCCGGCAATATGTCGTAACCATCGCGGCAGGTCATCAATTCTTGGACCGGCAAGACGTAACCGATCACATTGTGGCTTACGCGCTGCCGGAGGAGTGAACACGCATTTCTGCGTGGCGGCTAGAGCGCATTCACAAAAAGTGTACGCGGTTTTTGGGTTCGAATGCGCGACAAAACAAAGACCTAGAGCACGTTAGGGATTCCATCTTTTGCGAACGTGCTCTAAATCCGCTTTCTCGAATTTCTTTGTTGAAGCCCTTATTCCGCTGCAACTTTGTGTGCGATTGCCGGATCAAGCAACGGAATGGCATCGAGCGCCCAGTTTTTGCTTTTTCGCCGCCCGGGACTGGGAATGGCGTAAGCGACTTTCTGCCTGTTGCGCTCTACCTCGTCGCTATCGATGCGCCAGCCCTTCAATTCCAATTCCTTTACCCGTTCGCGATAGCGGGCGATCGGTTTATCCGCAGGGACAAAAGTTTCGTGGGTATTGGTGAGCGGCGTTAAAACCGGGC
>SMXP01000028.1 GCA_004356335.1 Alphaproteobacteria bacterium
TGAGCCTCGCTCCGCAGTGCCTGCATGACAGAGGGCGTGGGCAGGCCGGTTACTGGGTCGCCCCGTTGCTGCTGAAACGCGGTGATGGCCGTTTGGGATTTGTTACCGAATGCGCCATCGGCCGGGCCGGGATTGTAGCCAAGGCTCGTCAAGAGGGTCTGGATCTCGGTCACCCAAGGTTTATCGAAGCGTGGCGAATCTGCAGGCTGAATTTGTGGTTGTTGTTGGTGGCTGGGAGCAGCATCGGCGAGGGCTTCTTGGGTGGTATCCTGGCCCTGGGTTGCCGTAGAAAGCTGCGCAACGAGTTGTGGCGTAACGTTTCCCCCGGCAGGCAGACCGCGATCCTGGTGGAACGCCGTGATCGCAACGCGCGTCTTTATGCCGTATTGGCCATCAATGGCGCCGGCGTTGTAACCCAGCTGGTTGAGCATGCGCTGCGCATCCGCCACCATCTGCTTGTCGTGGTTATAGCTCGACTGGGAGGTAGCGGCCCCCGGCTGTATCGTCGTGCTCTGTGCGTCTGTGCCTTGCTCGGAGAGCCAGGGCATGTCGCCACTTTCCTCGCCGGCGACGGTCGATTTCTGCTCGGTCTCCTGTTTTACCCGCCAGTTGCTCGCGCCAGCGCGGCAGGCGGTTCCCTCGAACAACCGTGACGAGGCCCCCGTGATCAGGGTCCAGCGATAGTTGCGGCATGGCGTTCCATCGGCTTCCTTGAACGTGGCGACCGGCGTGATTACGCCCCGATCGCCGGTCTGCGGGTTGAGCCAGGGGCTCTCGCTTCCCTTGCGAGCGTTCTCGAGCGCCGTGTTGAAGGCGTTCTTGAAGTAGGGATCGGCGCCCGGCTTTCCAGGCTCGTTCCAGTCAACCGTGCCCGTTTTGGACGGGTCCTCGCTGGGGGAGGCTTCCGGTTCCGGGTCGACCGAACCATCCATTGCGTTGTCGGCGTCTTCGAATGCTTTTATCACCGCTTCATGGAAGAACGCTGGCGCTGGCTTCGGCCCGGCAAGCCCGATCAAAACACACGAAACCAATATGATACCGCGATGATGCAGCCGCATGACACTCTCCCCGTATCGACCGGCGCCTCCTGAAGTCTCCGGATGCCGTGTCGCTCAAACCTCCCCAAATGACTAGTCGTCTCGCTGCTCGTGTAAATCGATGCCACAAGATCAAAAATCGATATCCTTCAATTTACCCTCCGCCACTGCCTGTTCGTCACCGGCAAAAAGGAAGCCGGGTTGACGAGCGATCCAACCAGGATCGAAAAGCGCAAAGGATGCGTCTTTGACCTGATCACCGTCAGCATTGATGATGGCAATGACGATGGGCCCGCACATCTTGAGCTTTTCGTAGTTTTCGGGATTGCCGCCCGAGCCGATCATCAGAGGCAGGCGCGCTTCCACGGCCTCTGGCGGCGATGAGGCGCTCGGGGGAACGGCGGCAGCGGCGACCGGCTTTTTTTGGCAGGCCTGTATTTCCAACTGTATTTTTGCCGAGGCCAATTCAATCTTGGTCCGATCGCCGCTTGCGAATTCGGGGGCGTATTTGGCCTGAACTTGCGACATGCACTGCATCAATTGACCCTGCAATTGCATCGATTCCGTCTGTAGATTTTTGTACTGAGCCTGGTAGTCGGGCAGTGTCTTCGCCGGTCGCCACTCGGGCTGCCACCCGCCGTGCGGCGCCACCAGTTCGAGGGCCGCCGAACAGGTTTGCTTGCTGAATGTTTGACTATCTTGGGGGAACGCCCAAAGAAGCGCATCGCCTTTCGCGAGTGTCTCGACACCATATTTTCCGCGGAGCTTGCCAAGGATCTGGGTTTTACTCGGTCCGTCCTCGCCGAAGTAGAGCCGCCGGCTTATGCCGGCAACCCGGTTTCCGTCCGTACTCATGATCGTGAATAACGCAATCCCTTGGTCCGCGGTTTTCCTGTCCCAGTACAGCGTGGCGCCCTCGAATGGTCCGGGATTTTCGTGACGGGACGATTTGACGCCGTTCGTGCTGAACCGCTGTGTTGCGACCGATTGTGCTTCGTAGTCCACCATACCCAGACGCAGATTGACAATATCGGGCCCGTAGGGCTGGCGCTGCGGATCCGATAAGCAGGCCTCAACCAACGCATCAAAGTCAGGGGTTCCCTCCCTCGGCGCTTCTGCATTCTTGGTAAAGTGAAGGAAACGGTTGCGGCAGTATTCGACGGCCCTAGCCGCGGTCTGGTAGTCTTGCTTAACGTTGCTACATTCGTCTCGTCCGAACAGCTTGTAATGGCTCTCGCACATAGTTTTCATCTTGCATTCCAGTTGCGCGAACTGGGAGCCAGAAGCTTCGCATTGGGCGATCAAGCGATCCTTTTCGTTCTGAGCGATCAGGGCGGCTTGCTGGGCGGCGCTTTGTTTGGTTTGTGCCTCTTTTGCCGCCTTGGCTTCGGCCGCCGCGAACAGGTCCGTTGCGGAGGGAAATTGCTCCGGCCCGAAAGAGGTTAAAATTTCGCCGCCGGCGAAGATATCGACGCGCACTAGCTTTGCGAACAGCACCGGAGAAGCTCTCCCCGGATTGAGGAAATCAAATTGCTTGCCCACAACCGTGCGGATGGCGTCAAACACAACTCGCGCCTCTAAGTTATGGGATTTAAATTTTTGGAGCAGCGGTTCCGCGTCTTCCGGAGCCACCGGAATCGACGGCATCACCAGGCGGCGGTCGAGGGCGATTTCGCGCACCCGGTGGTCACGGGTCATGAGCAGCCGCCACGCCTTCATAATGACCCGCTCGTCCATACTGCCACTGCTGAGCGGTTTCCTGTACTTCGGCTCGGACTGGCCCGTCGGTGACCAATTGTAAAACACGGAATTTTGCACAGATTCCGGGTAAGCGACATCATGCTCAGTCGGGGTCGGTTGAGGAATCGGTCGCAGCAGATCAGAGGGGCTGCTATTATTTCGAGTGGTGTTGCTACCCTGTTTTAAAGGCACGAAATTGATCGTCTGGCTGGCAAAATCATATTTGACCTCGTGGATTCCCGTCGACATGCTGAGGCGCGTCGGCGCATTCGCCACGACCGCAAAGAGGTGCTCCTTGAAGATCGGCCACAGCTCAGCAGCCGCGAACTTCGGATCTCGGCCAACAACGCCGTCGCGCGAGAACAGGAAAACGCCAATCGCAGCCGAAAAACGATCATCCCATTCCGGCTCCCGTTTCACGAATGACCAGTCGGCTTCGGGGGACCGAAAAACATCGAGAAGAGCCCCCTTGGCGAGCGCCGGTCGTGTCTTAGACAGTCTTTGCCATTCGAATATGAATGCTGGTCTCTTGTGATTGAGTGACGCGCAGCTTGAAGTCTGCTTCTTCTGGCACCGTTCGAGATACGAATCGATAACCACCCAGCCCCTTTGTTCTCCGACGATTTGCCTCTCGGCAAGCTTCATGAACCACTCGTCACGCGCCAGGCCGGGATGATCCTTGAGCGCCAGCAGCAATAGATAATAATGGTTCGCCACGGTCACGTCTCTGGCATCGGCCAGGGCCTGCCCTTCGGTTTTCGGATCGGCATCGGAACTACCAAATGTGGCTAGCACCGCGCCGGTCTTGGGATCGACGAGCTTGGCTTCGACCAGGCGCAAGGGGATCGGTTGGATCTGCCCTGCTTTGATGGCGATCGGGCCGATTTCGACCTTGCCTTCCAGCTTAATTTTTCTGTCCGGTTGGCCGTTGGGATCGGGATTGCCTTTTTTGTCCACCCGATGGGCATCGAGATAAGCACGGGCATCGTCCGCTGACATGGAGAGTTCCGAAATCGGGGCAACAACTTCGTAGAGTCTTTTCGCAAACGCAAATGGCGCTATCAATTGCAGGTCTTGATATAATTCCTGGTGATGGCCGGGAATAGTATAAACGCAGTATGAGACTTGGTTGTTTAAAGTACCCATCAACGGATCGATCCGGATATCGAGCGGAAACGCCTGTTTCCCGGCGTCGTAATCCTTGAGAATGGGTGTGCCGGTAATCTTGAAAGTGGCCGATCTGGGCCATGATTTGGCCTTGTCGAGCGCCGCCTGAAAGCGCGCGCGTTCGGTGGCGATCAACTTGGGCCGCGTGAATTCGTTGGAGTTGTACCAGCGCTGCACAAAGGCCTTGCACTCAGCGGTCGTAGAGTAGGTGCCACTCCCCACATTAGGCGCAATTTCAAAAATCCTGAAATATTTGTTGGCGACCGCGGGGACATTGAGGATGTCGCCATTGGCGGCCATGTACATCTTGAAAAGGTCCGCTTCATTGAGCCGCCGGTTTCCGCCATAGTCGGCGGACAGTGTCGCTCCGCCCGGCGATGCCAGGTCCAAATTGCCCTGAGCCGCTGCGGACTGCCCGTCCTGCCCACTACTGGAAGGGTTCGACAAATCTTTGCTGACTTCTAATGTATCCTGCTGCGAGGCTGTCGGCGCGGCGGCCACGCTTTCGGTACTAGACCCGGCACTCGCGGTCTCTGTTTCTTCGGCCTTTAGTATCTTTGACTGCGCGAGGACTTGAGTCTGATACTGTAGAAATTCGGCATAGGCGTCCGCCGCCGTGGTGGTATTTTTACTCCGATCAAAGCAGCGACCAGCCTTGGTAAAGCCCTTTGAGAAAATCTCGTAAATTTTGTCATAACCTCCGACCATCATATCGCTATTTTTTTGTTTTTCTTTCCAGACCTCAATCATGGTTATGGCATTTTCCCTAATCATCGGGTCTCGCGTTCCACCGCACACCGCTATTACCGCATCGCTATGCGCCAGATTGTTCGGGAGATAAGGGGCGAGCGGAAAAGCACCCTTATGGAGATCCACCTGGTTGATTTTCTTGATCTGCGAGATCGGGGTGCTCGCGCTGGGGGCGAACGACGGTTGATCCGTAGCTATCGGCGCGGCGGCCAACATTTCTGTACTAGTCCCGGACCCCGCGGTCGGCGCCGGCCCGGCAGCCATAATTTTCTGCTGAGCCTCGCTCCGCAGTGCCTGCATGACAGAGGGCGTGGGCAGGCCGGTTACTGGGTCGCCCCGTTGCTGCTGAAACGCGGTGATGGCCGTTTGGGATTTGTTACCGAATGCGCCATCGGCCGGGCCGGGATTGTAGCCA
>SMXP01000029.1 GCA_004356335.1 Alphaproteobacteria bacterium
ACAAAGACTTAGAGCACGTTGGCGATTCCATCTTTTGTCAGCGCGTTCTAGGACCGACCCCTCCCCCCCCTTTCCCTCCGTGTCGCCCCGCAGCACCGGCGTTCGCCGGTACAAGCTTGCCCTCGGGGACTTCCCCTCTATGCCTCCCCGCGGTTTAACCGCGGGGTCCAGTCACTTATTCAAATTATCGCAGAGGTCGCGTTTATTAATCCGTGAACGGATCGCGCATGAGGATGGTGTCGTCGCGTTCGGGCGAGGTCGACAAAAGGGTAACCGGCGCGCCGATCAGTTCCTCGATCCGGCGGACATATTTCACCGCCGTTGCCGGCAGATCGGCCCATGAGCGGGCGCCTCGAGTGGAATCCGACCAGCCTTCCAGGGTTTCGTAGACCGGTGTGATCTGTGCCTGGCGGTCCCGATCGGCGGGCAAATAATCGACCATTTGACCGTTGAGTTCATAACGGGTGGCCACTTTCAGCTCGTCCATGCCGTCGAGCACGTCGAGTTTGGTCAGCGCAATGCCGTCGATCCCGCCGGTGACGATGGCTTGGCGTACCAGTACCGCATCGAACCAGCCGCAGCGGCGCGAGCGGCCGGTGACGGTGCCGAATTCTTTGCCCCGTTCGCCGAGACCTTGGCCGATTTCATTGTCTTGTTCCGTGGGAAACGGGCCTTCACCGAC
This sequence comes from Alphaproteobacteria bacterium, assembly GCA_004356335.1. Taxonomy (GTDB): domain Bacteria; phylum Pseudomonadota; class Alphaproteobacteria; order SMXP01; family SMXP01; genus SMXP01. The sequence goes on from SMXP01000029.1 coordinate 683, forward strand.
CCGGGTGGTATAGGCCTTGACGATGCCTAACACGTAATCGAGCGCCGAAGGCCCGAGCCCGGACCCGGCGGCGGCCTGTCCGGCCACGGTGTTGGACGAGGTGACGAACGGATAGGTGCCGTGATCCACATCCAGAAGAATGCCTTGGGCGCCTTCGAACAAAATGCGTTTGCCGGCGCGGCGCATGTCGTCAAGCCGCCGCCAAACCGGCCCGGCAAACGGCAATATTTTTGGCGCCACCTCAAGCAGGACCGTCATCAAGGCCGTGGCATCGGCTTCCGGCTGCCCGTGACCCCGGCGCAAGGCGTTATGATGTTCCAGAAGGGCATGGACTTTTTGGACCAGCCGGTCCGGTCGGGCCAGATCGATCACCCTTAGGGCCCGGCGGCCGACTTTGTCTTCATAGGCCGGGCCGATGCCTCGTTTGGTGGTGCCGATCCGCGTGCCCACTTGGGTGCCTTCGCGCAACACATCGAGCTCTCTATGGACCGGTAAAATCAGCGTGGCGTTTTCGGCAATGAGAAGATTGTCCGGTGTCACATCGACACCTTGTTTTTTGAGTCGGTCGATTTCATCCACCAATGCCCAGGGATCGACCACGACGCCATTGCCGATCACCGAGATTTTCCCCTTACGGACGATTCCCGACGGCAACAGGCTGAGCTTGTAAACCGTGCCGTCTATGACCAGCGTATGACCGGCATTATGGCCGCCTTGAAAACGCACCACCACGTCGGCGCGCTGGGACAACCAGTCGACAATCTTTCCTTTTCCCTCGTCGCCCCATTGGGCGCCGACGACGACGACATTAGCCATAGGTGGTCATTCCCGTTTACTTTCGGAACCCGGAAGCCGCCGGGCCCGTCACGGCCAAACATGGTGAGGCGGCCCCACCTCAAAAACAGAGCCGCCCTAGAGCACGTTGACAAAAGATGGAATCTCTAACGTGCTCTGAGTCTTTATTTTGTCGCGCATTCGGACGGAAAACCGGTACCCACTTTTCCTGAATGCGCCCTAACCCGCCTTAACGTCCTGTTCTACCGAATTTCGGGTCAAAACGACAGGGCTTTTGCCTGCTTGACGAACGGCAAGGCGGCAACCTTTTCAAGAGTTTCCGCACTAATGGGTTCGTCGATGGCAATCAACGCAATGGCATCCTCCCCCGGCTTTGACCGGCCCAGATTGAACGTGGCGATATTGAGCCCCGCCTCGCCGAGCACATTGCCCAAGGCGCCGATGAAGCCGGGCTTGTCTTCGTTGGTCACGTAGAGCATGTGCGGTGACACCAAAGCCTCCATATCGATATTCTTCACCTGAATGATCCGGGGACTGCCGTCGGAAAACACGGTGCCGGCAACGCTGCGGGTCTGACGCTCCGTGGTCACCGTGAATCGGATATAGCTTTCATAGACACCTTGCGCATCACGGGTAATTTCGCTGAGGCGAATGCCCCGCTCCTTAGCGATCACCGGCGCATTGACCATATTGACCTCAGACACAATGGGCCGCATCAAGCCCTCCAGCGCCGCCGCTGTCAGCGCTTTGGTGTTCATGCGCGCCACTTCGCCTTCATATTCGATCTGGACGCCCTTTATGCCGGATTCCGTCAATTGGCCGGCAAACAAACCCAATTGTTCGGCCAATCTAATGAATGGCCCCATCTCGGCTGCTTCATCGGCCGAAATGGACGGCATGTTGATGGCATTGGCCACCGCACCTGTGAGCAGAAAATCGGACATTTGTTCGGCAATTTGTAACGCCACATTTTCTTGTGCCTCACGGGTTGCCGCACCTAAGTGCGGTGTCGCGATAAAATTTTCCGTGCCGAACAAGTCGTTTTCCTTGGCCGGTTCTTCCAAGAATACATCTAGGGCGGCACCGGCCACATGGCCGCTTTCAAGGGCTGCCTTAAGGGCTGCCTCATCGATCAATCCACCGCGGGCACAATTGATGATCCGTACCCCTTTTTTGGTTTTGCTGATTGCATCGGCATTCAAAATGTTGCGCGTTTCATCGGTCAACGGCGTATGTAAGGAAATGAAATCCGACCGGGCCAAAAACGCGTCGAAATCGACTTTCTCAACACCAAGTTCGACCGCCTTTTCATCCGAAAGATAAGGATCGTAAGCCACTACTTTCATCTGCAGGCCTTTGGCGCGGCTGGCGACGATACTACCGATATTGCCGCACCCGATAATGCCGAGTGTCTTGCTGGTCACTTCGGTCCCCATAAAGCGCGACTTTTCCCATTTGCCTGCTTGGGTTGAGACATTCGCCGCCGGTATCTGGCGCGACAGCGACATCATCAAGGCAATGGCGTGCTCGGCTGTGGTGATTGAATTGCCGAACGGCGTATTCATGACCACGATACCTTTGGCTGTTGCGGCCGGGAGGTCGATATTATCGACACCAATCCCGGCACGGCCGATCACCTTGAGGTTTATGGCGGCGGCCATGACGTCCGCCGTCACTTTCGTGGCCGATCGAACGGCGAGGCCATCATATTGGCCGACAATGTCGATCAATTCCTCTTTGGACAAACCAACTTTGACATCGGCGTCGATGCCCCGATTTTGAAAGATCTCGACGGCGGAGGGACTCAGTTTGTCCGAAATTAAGACTTTAGGCATGAATGGGTATCCTAGGGTTAAAAGAAATCTTTATGTCGGTTGTGAAATCCGGCGCGCCCTATTGGGACGTCCCGTCTCTTGGCCACGTGCGTCATGCGGCCTCGGTGAGCTCCGCTGAAGCCGTTGCAAAAGCCCAGTCAAGCCACGGCACTAAAGCTTCGAGATCCGACCGATCGATGGTCGCGCCGGTCCAGATGCGCAGGCCCGGCGGGGCATCCCGGTAGGCCCCAATGTCATAGGCGACACCTTCTTTGTCGAGCAACGACGCGATTCGCTTGGAAAACGCCGCTTGTTTTTCATCGCTCAAGGCGGCGATGTGCCGATCGACGATCTTGAGGCAGACGGATGTGTTGGAACGGGTTGCCGGATCCTCCGCCAAAAAATCGATCCACTCGGTGCGCTCGACCCATTGGGCCAGGACCGCCAAATTATCGTCGGCCCGCTTCAACAGCGCTTCCTGCCCACCGATCTCATCCGCCCAATTGAGCGCATCCAGATAATCTTCGACGCACAACAAAGACGGCGTGTTGATGGTCGCCCCTTCGAACAGCCCTTCGATCAGCTTGCCGCCTTTGGTCAGCCGGAAGATTTTCGGGAGCGGCCAAGCCGGCGTGTAGCTTTCCAGTCGGTCAACGGCCCGCGGACTCAAAATCAACATGCCGTGTGCCGCTTCTCCGCCCATAACTTTTTGCCAGGAATAAGTCACCACATCGAGCTTCGACCAATCGAGTTTTTGGGCGAACACGGCTGACGTGGCATCGCAAATGGTAAGGCCCGCGCGATCGGCGGCGATCCAATCGGCGTCGGGCACGCGTACGCCCGACGTGGTGCCGTTCCACGTGAACACCACATCGCGCGCCGGGTCGACTTCGGTAAGATCAGGCAGCCGGCCATAATCGGCCGCCAAAACCCGCACATCGTCTAATTTCAGCTGTTTGGTAATGTCGCTGACCCAGCCCTGGCCAAAACTTTCCCAGGCCAGGACGTCGACACCGCGCGCGCCCAAAAGCGACCACAAGGCCATTTCAACGGCGCCCGTGTCAGAGGCGGGCACCAGACCCACTCGATAGTCATGGGGAATGCCCAGCAGTTTCCTTGTGCGGTCAATCGCTTCGGCAAGTTTCGCTTTGCCCGGCTTGGATCTATGGGATCGGCCCAAGCAAGCGGCTTCAAGATTTTGGAGAGACCAGCCGGGGCGCTTGGCACAGGGCCCCGAAGAGAACTCGGGTCGCACCGGCCGGGTGGCCGGCTTCATCACATCAGTCATTTTTCTGTCTCCTATTCCTTCCAGAATAGGCGCATCCCGTTGGGGGGACGTGGCCCACCGCCCATATAGGGGGACAAAGCTTTACAGTCAACGAACCAATTGGCGGGTGGCGGGCTTTCATGGTAGCCATCGCCCTCGATTCTGTCCGAAAACGGCGCTCAAGCGACCCTATCGGGGACCCACAGCCAGAGGAAAAAACACCGGGACAAGCCCATGGCAACAGAACGAACAGCTACGGAATGGGCGTTGTTTGCCACATTGGTCGTGCTTTGGGGGTCGGCCTTTTTGATGATCAAACTGACCGTGGACACGATTCCGCCGCTCACAGCGGTCGCCTTCAGACTCATTTTGGCTTTAGCGGTGCTTTATCCCGCCATGCGATTTTCGGGACAAAAACTACCCCCACTGTTCACCCTTAACGCAGACACTCAACACATTGCCCGGCGACAATGGATTTACTTGGCACTTGTCGGCATAACCGGAAATGCCTTGCCGTTTTCTTTGATCATGTGGGGCCAAACGGAAATCGACTCGAGTTTGGCCGGAATCTTTATCGCCTTTGCCCCCCTGACCACTTTGGTGCTGGCCCATTTCTTTCTGCCCGGCGAAACCATGAACAAGGCCAAGGCTTTGGGATTCGGACTTGGGTTTTTAGGCATCGTGGTTTTGCTCGGTCCCGGTATGGTGAATCAATTCGACAAATCGAACGACTTGTTCCATCAACTTGCGGTGTTTGGCGGCGCCCTCAGTTATGGGGTCAGCATCGTCATGGCACGCAAAATGCCGGTTCTTCATCCGATGTCGGCGGGCACCGGCCTCACGCTTGTGGCCATGCTCTTGATGATCCCCCTTGCGATCTTTTTCGAGCGCCCTTGGTCCGTGGAGCCAAGCGGCCTGTCGTTGCTCATGTTGTGTCTTTTGGGCGTGTTCTCGACAGGCATTGCCAATGTGTTGTTCTTCTTTTTGATCAACTCGGCCGGCGCCACCTTTGTCTCCCTGTCCAATTATCTGTTGCCAATGTGGGCCGTCCTAATGGGTGCAATTTTCTTAAGCGAGCGACTTTCGTTCAATACGCTGGCCGCCCTTACGCTTATTCTGATGGGCGTGGGCTTGAGTCAATTGCGCGCGACCACTAAGACGTGAGGGGATTTGACAACGGGTCTTAGAGCGTTTCCGAACTTAATAGACTCGCGAAAACGCTCTAAGTCCTTGTTTGGTCGCGCATTCGAACCCAAAAACCGCGTACACTTTTTGTGAATGCGCTCTAAGTCCTTGTTTGGTCGCGCATTCGAACCCAAAAACCGCGTACACTTTTTGTG
>SMXP01000030.1 GCA_004356335.1 Alphaproteobacteria bacterium
ATTCGAACCCAAAAACCGCGTACACTTTTTGTGAATGCGCTCTAGCGACCACCGTCGAGACAAAACAACAGCCGTTTTCCCGTGGGTCCCGGCGTCGCAGGAGACCGATGCACCAGCGGACGTGTGGCGGCACCGTGACGGCTTCCTTTAAAAAGAGCGACGGAAAACTGCGGCAGCTGAGTAATAAGGGAATTGGCATCCGCCGCGGGCATATCCGATTGGTGATCAGGCGGCGTGTCACCGAGAAAATCGCCGTCAATCCATTCGGTCCCGTGACCTACATAGGTGGTCAACAGACGTTGAGCGACGCTGTCCACATGAAATCGACTATCGAGCGAACCGGTAATGGGCACGAGCCGTGCCGTCATTTGTGCCATACCGGCGATGGCGGCAAAGCGGCGCGTCAACATGATTAAGTCGTCGATAAACATTCTGCGGCCCGGTGAATTTGTCGGGCAATGCTGAGCCACCCGATCGGCCAAAACCTGACGCACACTTTGTACAGTCAAGCGGAAGGGTTCGCCTGGAAGAGCGCACCACAATTCTTGATCCAACCATTTTTTCAATGCGGGCTTCACGTCGCGCACCCACACAACCAGATTTGTGCCCTTGTTATTTATGCCGATCAGCTCATCAGGATGAGATACATAGATCGATTGCTCTTTGTAACCAGATGACGCGGCCAAAAGGGAGGAGGGGTATGTGTCGTCGCTCAAGCGATCCATTATCGCCCCTAACAAATTGTACCGGCCGCAGCGTTGCGATCCATCAGCGCGGCCGGTTACTTAACACCCCGCTCCTTACGCGGTCGAATGAGTCCTTCTTGGGCCACGGAAGCCACAAGAGTGCCATCGCGACGGTATACGGTGCCTCGGTTAAAGCCCCGTGCACCGGCCGATGAGGGGCTGTCTTGAACGTAAAGCAGCCACTCGTCTGCACGAAAGCTGCGATGAAACCACATGGCATGATCTAAGCTTGCTACTTGAAGTCCGCCGCTGAAGACACTGACACCATGGGGCCGCTGACACGTATCGAGCAGGGTCATATCCGAGGCGTACGCCAATACGCATTGATGTAAGGCAACGTCGTCGGGCAGGGGCGCTGTTGCACGAACCCAGACATGTTGAAAGGGTTCCGTCTTTTCCGGGTTGCGCCAATCCCTAGGTTCAACGGGGCGCAGTTCAATAGGCCGTTCGCTGGCAAACCAACTGGCAAGATCGGCAGGCAATTCGGCGGCGGCACGTTTGCGCAATTCATGATCGGGGATCAGTTGTTCTGGAGGAGGGACATCCGGCATATCACATTGGTGGGAATATCCTTCCTCCTCGATATGAAACGACGCCGACATGGTGAATATGGTCCTGCCATGTTGAATGGCCACAACGCGCCGCGTGGTAAAACTTCGACCGTCTCGTGCCCGATCGACTTCATAAAGAATGGGTGATTTCGGATCGCCCGGCCGAATAAAATAAGCGTGGAAAGAATGAACGGACCGGCCTTCCACGGTGCGCGTGGCGGCGACCAGAGCCTGGCCCAACACCTGACCGCCAAACACGCGCTGCCAGCTCTCCTTTGGACTTCGGCCGCGAAAAAGATTGACCTCTATGGATTCGAGATCAAGAAGGGTTAGAAGTTCTTGAACCGCTTTGGTCATCAGGATTTCCAATTGTCGATGGGGTACGGTCTATATCACGGATTTTCCGGTCGAGCGCGTACTTATTGAAGACAGATTAAGGCAAAGCGAAGCTCCGGACAGGATGCTAAAGCCGGCGCGAAACGGCTAAGGCGTCCCATTTATAGGGCCGGTTAGATGGAGGATTTCAGCCGATACCGGATCGATTAGAGCAAAAAGTGACTGGAAGTTAATTATTTGCTTGAATGATCGTTAAGCTTAATGCCCTCGATCACCCGTAACGAAAATTGAGGTTGTGTAATGGCAAATCGAGACGTTTCCTATCTGGTCCAACTCCTTCGTATGATCGGTAAGATCATCGTCGGAGGTTTGGTGATTGTCTTTATGTTTTCTATTGCCGGTGCCCTGCTATCCCCTCAGGTAAGTGAGCCGACGACGGATGAGCCGTCTTACAATTATGTCTACGGTGACACGGACAGCGAGAACTATTTGCTCAAGCTGAATGTAATGGGACCCATTCTCGGCGTTCCGATGTTCAGCGATCCCGGACCCTTCGGTTTTATAATTAGCGGCCTGGCGACCTATGGTTATTCGGTGAAGCAGGCGCTTAAGGAAGCCGCTGAAGATGACGACATAAAGGGTGTGTTCATTCACATGGTGACACCGGGCGGCACCGTGTTCGGTTCCATGGCCATCTTTGAGGGCATCAAAAATTATCGAGAGCAAACCGGCAATCCGGTTGTCGTTTATATCGAAGGCTTGTCGGCCTCCGGCGGCGTTATGGCAATGGTTGGCGCCGATGCGATTTATGCCGATGCCGGCAGCTTTATTGGAAGTATCGGTGTGATCGGCGGCAGCATTCTTTATTATGACGAGCCGACGGCTTTGCAAGGGGGCATATTGGGCGGCGGCGTGACGACGGAAGGGGGCATCGAGCAGACGGTTATTTATGCCGGCCGGGGTAAGGATTTAGGCAACCCGTATCGTCGCATCACCGAGGAAGAAAAGGCTTCGCTGCAAAAGGGTGTTGATTCTCTCTATCGCGACTTTGTCGATCATGTGGCCGAAGCACGCAATATGTCGCCGGATATTATTATCGGCGAAATGGGCGCCCAAATTTTCGAGAATAAACAGGCGGAAGCCTATGGTCTGATCGACGGAACCCGCAGCTATGACGGATCTATCGAAGAACTCGCGCGGCTTGCCGAAATCGAAGACGATTACAAATTGGTCAAACGCCACTATCAAAGAGTGAGCGCTTGGCAACGGCTCCTAATGTGGGGACGGGACACCACACCGTCTGCATCGAGGATTGAATCGGGGTTACAGGTGGATCTGTGCACGGCCTCACGGCAGCAAGCCCTGGTCTATTTCGGCTTGCCGGCGCAGCTCTGTACAGTCAGATAAGCATTGCTCGACCCGGCCCCAGAGGTCCCCAGAGTGAGACCAGCCATGGCATTTAGTCCGAACATTATTTTGTGATCTGTTGCTTTTTAGCCACAGCCAAAAGGCGAAAACCCAAGGAAATCAAGGAGCATGGCGGGCACACCATGGTCATCACCAGTCTGCCATTTGCGGAAAATTTCGCTATACTTACGCTCAGGGTAAGCGATCTCAAAATGGGGGGGGTCATTTCAAACATCGTCTTTTGGTGTCCACGGCAATCGGCCGGCAGCGATCTCGCTTAGGATTACGCGGCCCACGGCATCATGCTTGGAATCAAGCTCGGAATATAACTGATCTCCTAGTAGCGTAAATATCGGGAGCAGTTATCGACGCCCGTCTCGTAAGAGGCGGGCGTCAGATTTTTAATTCACGGCAAGATTTGGCGACTTTTCGCTGCCTCCTGGCGACCGGGGGTGCTGTGTCAAAAAGTCGCAGGAAAACCGACGAGTTTTTTCCGGCTTTCATCCCACAAGGCAAGACGGGCGCTCTTGAGACTCTGCGCCAGTGTCAGACGATTAATCGTGTTTAACACAGGTTCGGCATCGAGGCATTCTTGCAGCCGGTAATTGGGGATGCGGCTGCACAGGTGGTGAATGTGATGGAGTCCGATATTGCCGGTAAACCACTGCAAAACACGGGGCAGCGCATAATAGGAGCTGCCAAGAAGGGCCGCTGTCTGCCGATCCCACTGGTTATTTCTGGCCCAGTAGGTGTCTTCAAACTGATGCTGGACGTAAAACAGCCAAGAACCGATGCACGCTGATATAACAATCACCGGCCCAAACAACATGGAAAATTGTGCCCACCCCAATAAGGAAACCAGAAACCCATAGACGACGATTATGGTCAAATCGAGAAGAATGACGCTGCTCCACATCTCCCAGGCTGGCTGTCGCATGAATAAAGGAAATCGTTGCAACAATAAGAAATGGAGTGATCCACCTATAATTATTAGAAAAACCGGATTGCGGTAGATACGGTAGCCGAGCCGCCGCAATGGCCGCAACGCCTTATATTCTTCGATTGTAAGAGTATCGACGTCGCCAATGCCTCGCCGATCAAGATTGGACGAAGATGCATGGTGAAGCGCGTGGCACCGGCGCCAATAGGCGTAGGGCGTAATCGTGAGAATGCTGAGAAGCCGGCCTGTGATGTCATTGGCCCGTCGCGATCCAAAGAAAGATCCATGTCCGCAATCATGCTGGATTATGAAGAACCGCATAACCAGCCCGGCTGTGGGTACAGACAATGCCAGTGTGAGCCAGTAGCTATAATCGATGCTGAAATACATGGCCGCACATAGTGCAAGGAACGGTAGGGTGGTTGTGATTAACTGGCTGCCGGCACGCATCGCGTCGGGTGTGCTGTAGAGGGCGCAATGTTTTGCGAGCTGCTTTGTTGTGACGTGCATTTTTAACAACTTCTCCAGAATCATATTCATTTCGGTAGCGGGTCGTGCCAGATCCGCAGGCTCAGGTCAACGATCTCTGAGAAGATATGTGGAAAAGTCCTGAATCGTTTCCGACGAATGATTTCCTGTTTCCCCAATTGTCCCACAAGCGCTTGGGCCTGCCCCGCTTCTTTACCCGTCCCCCCTTACAAGTCCCAATTTCTGCCGCGCATATGATAAATGATAGACTCACAATCTTTAACGGTTTGCCGGAGACGAAACAAGGCGAGCCATGCGCACTTGGCTATATGATAAAAAGTGTTATTATCCGGGCTTAAACGTCTCGAACTAGATTTTCGATAAGAACTTGATAGACAGCATAGGACCGACGAAAGGGCACCTGTGTGTCCGCGGTGTGGTCGGCTGTCGTGAAGCAATCATGAAAGGAGGGCTTTCAATCACATGAAGTCCGTAAAAGTGGCAATTGTTGGCGTCGGAAACTGCGCCAGCTCTTTGATTCAAGGCATCCATTATTATAGCAACGGTACCAACGCTGGAACGTCTGGCCTGATGCATCCAGAAATTGGCGGCTATCAACCTGGCGACGTTGAGGTGGTGGCTGCGTTCGATATCGATCAGCGGAAAGTGGGGTCCGCCGTTGAACAAGCGATTTTCGCCAAGCCTAACTGCGCAATGACCTTCGAAGGAACCATCCCGCCCAGTGGCGTCACCGTTGTCATGGGTCCCATTTTGGACGGTGTGGCGGCCCACATGGCCGACTATCCCGACGATGATGCCTTTCGGCCAGCCGAGGACAAACCGGTCGATGTCGTCCAAGTCCTTGAGGATACCAAGGCCGAGGTTCTGGTCTGCTATTTGCCGGTTGGATCCGAGCGGGCCGTGCGTCATTACGCTGAAGCCTGTCTCCAAGCAGGTGTTGGAATGGTCAATTGTGTGCCGGTCTTTATTGCCTCCAATCCCGAATGGGCGGAAAGGTTCCGCGACGCCGGCCTGCCTATTGTTGGCGACGACATTAAGAGCCAAGTGGGCGCAACGATCGTGCACCGTTCGCTCATGCGGCTGTTCAACGACCGGGGCTACGGGGTTGATCGCACTTATCAACTCAACACCGGTGGTAATACCGATTTCCTGAATATGCTGGCGCGCGACCGCTTGCAGTCCAAGAAGATATCGAAGACGGGCTCCGTACAATCTCAACTCGACAAGCCGCTTGCGGCTCGCGACATCCACGTTGGGCCGTCAGATTATGTGCCGTGGCAGGGCGACAACAAAATCGCCTTCATCAGAATGGAGGGCAGGGGCTTCGGTGGGGCACCGATTGAGCTTGAGTTGCGCCTGTCGGTTCAAGATTCACCGAACAGCGCAGGGGTTGTGATCGACGCAATCCGTTGCGCCAAGCTTGCACTTGATCGCGGCATTGGAGGGTCACTTGAAGAAGTGTCTGCGTATTATATGAAGACACCACCACGGCAAATGCGCGACGCGATTGCTAAAGAACGGTGTGATGCGTTCATTGTGGGGCTTAAATCAGGCTCAGCCGCGCCGAAGCGATTAGCAGCAGAGTAGAACGTGAATAGTAAGCCTATTTCGACGGCTTTCTTTGACGGTGGAGCTAAGCCGAGCAGTCCGCCGTGGCGCGAATTACTGCCGCTGTTAGCCACCACCGCACTTCAAGCGGCACAGACAGCCGGATGTCAGCCGACCGGTAGAAAGAATGCGAAAGGTGATGTCGTAAAAGCTTTCGATTTCGCTGCTGACGAAGCGGCGCGAAATTATCTAGCGCAAGCGGATATCGATGGGCTGTTGGAAACGGAAGAAGGCGAACCCTACAAACTCGGCAAGGGCAAACCGAATTGGCGGATCGTGATTGATCCGGTCGATGGTTCGGATAATTTTGTCAGGGGGTTGCCGCTTTCCGCTTTCTCTTGTGCTGTGCTGCGAATCGAAGCGTTATTGGCTCCTTACAATGTCGAGGCAGGCATTGTGGCGCCCGCTGAGGGTGGCCCGCCTTTTCAAGCAAGCCGGCACAAAGGCGCCAGGCGCGGCGAAACGATCCTGCGCACATCGGGAAAAAGGACACTTAAGGACAGCATAGTAAGCATTGAGCTCAACCATCTTGCGCCGCCAAGATGGCTAAGCCGTGTGATGAAGAAAGCCGCCGGTGTGAGATCTTATGGTTGTGCTTCGCGGGCGCTTGCTCTCGTTGCATCTGGTGCGATCGATGCGCACATAGATGCTCGCGACCGGCTTACAGCCGAGAGCCATCTTGCGGGGGCTTTGCTCGTGCTTGAAGCTGGCGGTTGTGTCGTGGCCCCCGACGGCTCGCCATTGCCAGGTGTTCGAACTCTGACCGACCGACATTCTCTGATTGCCGCTGCCTCGAACGACCTTGCTTGCGAAATCGTTCAAGAACGAAATGAAAATGTCGGATAGCAAACAAGCCGAAAGCCCTTCACTCGTGGTCATTCTGGCAGCGGGTCTAGGAACGCGCCTTTACGCTGAGCAGAAACTGCCGAAGCCACTAACCAAGATCCTCGGCTTAACCCTCGCTGAGCGTAGTATTGCGACCTTCAAACAAGATCTTGGGATTTCTCGGTTCGTGGTCGTGGTCGGTCACGAAGCCGCACGCGTCCGGCAACATTTCGAGAAAGTGGCGGCCAAGTGGCAAGTTTCAATCAGCTTCGTTGAAAGCATGGATTGGAAACGGGGTAACGGAGCAAGTGCGCTTGCCGCGCAGGCGGCAACGGGCAAACAGCCATTTTATCTGGTTATGGTTGATCATCTGTTCGACCCGGAGATCGTGCGGCAGCTTGCAGCGAAACCGTTGACGGAAGACACGATCTGGCTGGCAGTTGACCATGACAAATCAGCGATCTTCGATCTCGATGACGTCACTTGCGTTCGGCTCGATGGTGACCGAATTGTCCAGCTTGGTAAGCGGCTGCCCGAGTGGAATGCGGCCGACACCGGAATCTTTCTTTGTTCAGCGGGCCTTTTCGAGGGCTTAGAACGAGCTGCCAAAAAAGGTCACCATGGCCTTTCCGATGGCATCACCGAGTTGGCGAGTGACAAACGAGCCCATGTCGTGGATGTCACGGGTTGCTGGTGGTTGGATGTGGACACACTTAAAGCGCTCAAGGCTGCTGAAACCGAACTTCTCAGACGGACCGCGAGCAAATCAAATGACGGTCCTATCGCACGACATCTCAACCGACCTATCTCGCGCTTCATGACTCGATATCTGATCAACACGCCCATAACGCCAAATCAGATTTCCGTTGGATCTTGGCTTTTGTCTTGTGTCGCTGCCGTCTTGCTCGCCCTGGGTGGCTATCCGGCATTGGTGGCAGGTGGCGTCATGGCACAATTTGCCTCGATCGTTGATGGCTGTGATGGGGAAATCGCGCGGTTAAAGCGACAACAAAGTGAATTTGGCGGATGGTTCGACGCGGTGCTCGACCGCTATGCCGATGCATTTTTGCTCTTTGCCCTCACTTGGCATGGGGTTCAGCAAGATGGCAAGATCTCGGTTCTGCTCATCGGTTTCGCGGCTATTCTGGGTTCCTTCATGACAAGTTATACGGCTGACAAATATGATAGCTTAATGGCTTCCTTTGCCGCAAATTCTCCGTTCCGAATCGGTCGCGATTTGAGAGTATTTATTATATTTCTGGGTGCGATCTTTAATCTTCCGGTTGTCGCCCTGACGATCATAGCCGTCATCATGAACTTAGAGGTGGTGAGACGAATCGTTCTCGCCGCGCGGGCCAACCAAGTTTATGGCGACCAAAAACATCATCCACCGCAGAACTCGTTGGACTTGGGTAATTCAACTTGAGCTGCCCATATGGCGCCGGGGTCGGTTTGGGGGTAGGGCGGCCATCAAAAATAATATTACATTATTTCAATAACTTAGATGCCATAGTGGCGGATGGGGTGGGATTCGAACCCACGAAGGGCTATGAACCCTTGCCGGTTTTCAAGACCGGTGCCTTCAACCACTCGGCCACCCATCCTTCCTTTGATGTCAATAACCTAAGTAAGTTTCAAACCGCTTGCGTTAATCCCGAACGAGCTGAGAATAGCAAGTAAATCTGCCTTGGCCTGTCCATAAATGAGTATGTTCAATGCGCCTTGAGTAAGATGCATCAATGGATTTTCTGGTCCGGTAGGATTAGCTCTGCTTTGGAGCGGAAATCGACGGAGCAATCCAAATACTTTGAAAGTTTTCAAATGGA
>SMXP01000031.1 GCA_004356335.1 Alphaproteobacteria bacterium
TAATTCCAAACTAAGACACTAGCGGTCGGCGAGTGGCCGTCACACCGCTTTAAGTGACGGCACCGTCGCCCGGTTCAAAGCGCCAATTTCGTGGTAATTTGAATGCGCTCTAATTCCGGCCCAAGGGCGGGTTTATGAGTAGCGCGCCCAATTCCATGGAATCGACAAAATCAACCCGGCCGCTGTGCAGCTTGATACGGCCTTGGGCAATAAGCCTTACGGCTTCCGGATAGATTTTGTGCTCGGCTTTGAGCACGCGGGCCGCGAGATCATGGGCGGTGTCCTGGGGCAAGACGGGCACGGCCGCCTGAATGATAATCGGGCCGTCATCAACCGATGATCTGACCATATGAACCGAACAGCCTGTGATGCGCACGCCTGATTGGATGACACGTTCATGGACGTTGAGACCACGAAACGCCGGCAATAAGGAGGGGTGAATATTTATGACCCGGTCGTGCCATCGCTCGACAAAGCTTTCTTGAAGCAGGCGCATGAAGCCGGCCAGGCAAACAAGCGCCACATCCGCCGCCGATAGGGCGTCGCTTAAGGCGCTATCGAACGCGTCCCGATCGTCGAACGATTTGTGATCGATCACTTGGGTGGCTATGCCGGCCGCCGCAGCGCGTTCCAACCCTTTGGCATCGGGCCGATTTGACAGGACGAGGGCGATCTCGGCCGGATCGTTATTGTCGGAACAGGCATGGATAAGCGCCTGGAGATTGGACCCTCGGCCCGAGATTAAGACACCTAATTTCATTCGGCCCATGGATTAAGGCTCTTTGAGTTAGAGTGTTTCCAGGAAAAGTGGCCGCCGGTTTTCCGTCCGGAAACACGATAAAACAACAACTTAGGGTCCGGTTTTGATTCCATCAAAACCGGAAAGACCCTAGGGGCGAAGGTTGCCGAGATAATGCACTTCCGGCGCTGCATCGGGGGTGGCGGCTGCGGCAATTCGACCCACTTCAAAAATTGTCTCGCCCGAGTCGGGTAGTGATTTCTTGAGAAGAGCGACATTTTCCGGCGCCGTCACGATCACCATACCGATACCGCAATTAAAGGTGCGCAAGAGTTCGGTCTGTTCGATGGACCCGGTTGTCTGAAGCCAGTCGAATACGGCCGGAAGAGTCCATGCCTCCAAGTTGATTTCGGCGAGGCAGCCTTTCGGTAGCACACGGGGAACGTTTTCGGTGAGCCCACCCCCCGTAATGTGGGCCAGCGCCTTAATTTTTCCGGCATGTATCGCGCCCAACAGACTCTTGATATAAATGCGTGTGGGTTCCAGCAGCGCGTCGCCCAGTTTGCGATCGGGATCAAACGGGGCCGCGTCCCAGTATTTGAGGCCTTGATCCTGGACCAGACGCCGCACCAGAGAAAAGCCGTTGGCGTGAAGACCGCTTGACGCAATGCCAAGCAGAACGTCGCCGTCCTGAATGTCTTTGTGGGGCAGCAGCTGACCGCGGTCAGCCGCGCCCACGGCAAAGCCCGCAAGGTCGTAATCGGACTCCTGATAAAGCCCGGGCATCTCCGCGGTTTCGCCGCCTATTAGGGCACATCCGGCTTGCCGACACCCGTCGGCAACGCCCTGAATCACCTCAACCGCGATATGCTGGCTTAATTTGCCCACGGCCAGGTAATCCATCATAAACAGCGGCTCCGCTCCCTGTGCGATCAGATCGTTCACGCACATAGCAACGAGATCGATGCCGATTGTTTGATGATGGTGCAATTCCAACGCGATTTTGAGCTTTGTGCCGACACCGTCGGTCGCCGCTACGATGATCGGGTCTTCATAGCCCGCGGCCTTGAGATCGAATAGGGCACCGAATCCGCCCAGTGCCGCATCGGCACCCAAGCGCGCCGTTTGTGCCGCAATAGGCTTGAGTTCCTGGACAAGCTCATGGCCCGCGTCGATATCGACGCCAGCGGCCTTGTAGGTGTAATGCGCTGAATTCTGATCGTTGCTCACGGCTCCGCTACCCTGTTTTTAGGAGGCGTGTTTTAAAGAAGAGGCGGCCTATCTATCGGAAACTTGGGAAAAAGTCTTTTGAAAACTGCAGGCGCGGCCACTTTGTTAAAGCTAGATCTAGTGTATATAGTTTGCTTTGGCGACAATATTCTTTTGTAAAGGGCTGCATATCACATGATCCGGGCTCAAGTATGGACGCGTAGTGTATCCCTGTTGGTGGCCTTTTGGATATCATTGGTTCCGGCTCTGGCCACCGGCAACGTTTTCACGGTCGATCGGTGGCCCGTCGATGCCTCTGGAGAATCGGCTGCCGACGCGCGCGGGGTGGCCCTAGCCCGGGGCCGGGTGCAGGCGCTTCATGAGCTCCTGCAACGTTTGTCGCCTCGGGAATATTGGCAAAGCATTCCGCCGGTCCCGCCCAGCGACGTGATCGATTTGATCTCGGGCATTCAAATCAACAACGAAAAGACCAGCCCAACGCGTTATCTGGCCGAGGTGTCTTACAGCTTCAAGCCCCTGGAGATCCGAAATATTCTGCGGGACGCCTATATTCCGTTCAGTGAAAGCCAAGCGCGCGAGGCCATCGTTCTTCCTGTTTTTGAGACGGAAGGCCGATATCTGCTGTGGGAGGAAGACAACGAATGGTCTCGTGCCTGGCAAGAAAGGTTCTTTATCAATGAGTTAGTGCCTCTTATTTCAGCGTTAGGTGAGCTTGAAGACATTGTCGGTGTGACGGCGGGAGATGCGATTTCTAGGAACCGTTCGGCGTTAATCCCTTTTGCCGCCCGCTACGGGGTGGGCGATGTGATGGTTGCCCATGCCACATTGGGCAGGGACGAGACGACTGAACTCCTCAAGATCACCCTATTTCGGGTCGCAGCGACAGGCAGCGGCGAATTCGGCGATCGAAGCATAGATTTCATTATCCGCAATACCGATCGATTGCCTCTGGAAGACTTATTGAATTTCGCGATAGATCAAGCCGTGGCGCGCCTGCGCGAGGACTGGAAGTTTCAAACCATTATCCGAATAGATGGGGTGCCAAGCGAGCTGTTAGCGACCGTCCGATTCACTGAACATAGAGAATGGGTCGCGATTCGCAATCGGCTGAATGAAATGCCTACCATAAACGATTTGGAGGTCGTGGCTTTGTCGACCACGGGCGCTGAAATTGTCTTGCACTATGTAGGCACCTTATCGCAACTGCGCCTTAACATGGCCCAACGAAATTTAAATCTTCTGGATGGTGGTTCCTATGGCCTCATCGCCCTGAGAGAAGATCTGCCAATCGTCGAGTCGGAAGAACTCGAAGGCGGCGAAGCACTTGAGTCCGGCGACGATAGGTTTGAAAACAACCGATCAACCGACGACGTCTCCTTTGAACGACTACCTAATCCCTTTGAATTGCAATAGACATTCGTTGACCGTATTCTTTTTTGCGGGGTAGCATTTTGGTAAGCGTTCCGAATCTGATCACTCTTGGCCGGCTTCTGCTCGTTCCCGTCATCATTTCTCTGTTACTCGACGGTCGTCATGCGCTCGTTTTTACTTTGTTTCTTGTTGCGGGAGCATCTGATGCGGTCGATGGATTTGTCGCCAAACGCTACAATAGTGCGACGGCCCTAGGCGCTTATCTTGACCCACTTGCCGACAAAGCGCTTCTTGTCAGCGTATTCGTTGCCTTGGGTATATTAGGCCATTTGCCGGTCTGGTTGGTTATTCTGGTCGTCAGTCGAGATATTCTAATCATCGGTGCTATTGTCTTATCGTTTCTGATTGGTCATCCGGTAAAGATTGCACCGTTGCTGATCAGCAAGGCGAATACTTTTCTCCAGATCACACTTGCGTCATACGTTCTGGCGTTTTTGACCTTTCCCAATCTCGACATTCCTTTTATGAATGTCGGCAATCTAACATGGGCCGTTGCGGCCACCACGATCTTGTCCGGCGGGTCTTATTTATTCACGTGGTATAGATCGGTCGCCGCGTGGGAGGTTGGGCATGAAGAATAACCAACCTGGCGGGACGGCTGTGGGGGCTGCGGGCGAGCGGCAATACATCATTTCCTTGCCCCATAGGGCAGCCTTTGGCCGCGAAGATTTCATTGTGGGCGCCTGCAACGAGCAGGCTGTGACCATGATCGACCGCTGGCCCGAATGGCCCCACCGTGTTTTTTCGATGATCGGTCCGGCGGGATCGGGAAAATCGCATTTGGCGCGGGTCTGGCAAAAGCTGTGCGATGGGCGTGTGATACCTGCGGCCGACTTAACGGTTGACGGCGTTCCGAACCTTCTTTCAAGGCACGCTCTTGTGGTTGAAGATGGCGACTCGTTAAGAGACGAGGCGGCGTTATTTCATCTTTTGAATTTGGTCGCTCAGGAAGACGCGTGGCTGCTTGTTACGTCGGTCACGCCGCTGGCCCATTGGCCCATTCAGGATGCCGGATTGAGTTCGAGATTGAGCAGTGTGCCGAGCGTCTCCCTTGAGGCGCCGAGCGACGATGTGTTGGCCGGTGTCCTTGAAAAGCTCTTCCGGGATCGCCAGCTTGACGTAAGTAGAGACTTGGCACCTTATTTGGTGACGCGCATGGAACGCTCGTTTGATGCCGCACAACGCGTGGTCGACAAATTGGATCGGGTGTCACTGGCCCGCCAACAAAGAATTAGCAAAAGACTAGCGTCTGAAGTTCTCGACCAGATTATGCTTTGATCTTAACCTTTCGAAGCTTATCTTGGCACAATCTAATGTTCCTCGCCGTGCGGCTGCAAGGTTCAAAACATGGCCCGATCGGGCGCCAACTTACGGAAGGCGGTTCAAAAAGCCGCCAAGACTATGCCCCTTAAAAGACAAGGTAAAATCCTGCCGGACGAGCCATCTGGAGCGGCGCACTCCGAAGCGTTTGCAATCGGCCATTCGATTGCCAAGGACTCGCCAGATCGCTTTGTCAATCGCGAGCTTTCGTGGCTTGCTTTCAATACCCGCGTACTGGAAGAGGCCAGCAATCCGAATCATCCTATCCTGGAGCGACTTCGCTTTCTTTCCATTTCCGCGACCAATCTAGATGAGTTTTATATGGTACGCGTTGCCGGTTTGCGCGGCCAGGTTAATGCGGGTGTCCGACAACCCAGCCAGGATGATATGATGCCTGAAGAGCAGCTTCGGGCGATCATTCTTAAGACCAGCGAATTAATAGAACAGCAGCAACGCTGTTGGGCGCAGTTGAATTGGGAAATGCGCAAGGCCGGCATCGTTGTTCTCAATCCCGATGAATTGACACGCGCGGATCGGGACTGGCTGACCGATCATTTTAAGGCGAAGATTTTTGCGGCGCTGACGCCGTTGGCGATAGATCCCGCTCACCCGTTTCCCTTCATTCCAAACAGGGGATTGGCACTCGCCCTACAATTGCGTCGGATTGGCGACGATCAAACCATGAACGCCTTATTGCCGCTCCCCGGACAAGTGGAGCGGTTCATACACATGCCTTTGCGTGGCGGCGGCGCGGACGGTCCGAAACCCGAACACCGTTACTTGTCCCTGGAAAATGCCATTGGACTCTTTCTGGGTCAGTTGTTCCCGGGTTACGAAGTTTTGGGATCCGGGACGTTCCGGATCCTCAGAGACAGCGATATCGAGATCGAAGAGGAAGCCGAAGATCTGGTGCGGTTCTTTGAGACGGCGCTTAAACGCCGGCGTCGCGGCCACGTGATACGCATGAAAGCGCAAAGCTCGATGCCGCCGGATTTAAGAGAATTCATCGCGCAGCACCTCGAAGTGGCGGACGAGGATGTGGTGGTCGTCAATGGCTTAATCGGATTGGGATCGGTCAAGGATCTCATCCCGGATGACCGGCCGGATCTGATATTCACGCCCTACAAGCCGAGATTTCCCGAACGTATCAAGGATCATGGCGGCGACTGTTTTGCTGCGATTCGCGCCAAGGATATTGTTGTTCATCATCCCTACGAATCGTTCGATGTCGTCGTGCAATTCTTGCAGCAAGCTGTGGCCGATCCGGCCGTTGTGGCGATCAAGCAGACGCTTTATCGCACCAGCGAGAAGTCGCCCATCGTGCACGCGTTGATTGAGGCGGCGGAATCCGGCAAGTCGGTGACCGCGCTTGTTGAATTAAAAGCGCGGTTCGATGAGGAGGCGAATATTCAATGGGCGCGCGATCTCGAACGCGCCGGCGTTCAGGTGGTGTTCGGCTTCATGGATCTCAAAACGCACGCCAAAATCAGTTTGGTCGTACGCCGAGAATCGGGGCAACTGAGATCCTATGTTCATTATGCGACGGGCAATTATCATCCTGTGACGGCTAGGATTTATACGGATGTGTCCCTGTTTAGTGCCGACAAGGCATTGGGCCGTGATGCCACCGCCTTATTCAATTATCTCACCGGTTATGCGAAACCCGAAAATTTTGAAAAAATCTATGTCTCGCCGTTTAATTTGCGATCACGCATCTTGGACCACATTCACCAAGAGATGGATCACGCGCGGGCCGGCAGACCGTCCGGTATATGGGCCAAATTAAACGCTCTGGTCGATCCGGTTACCATTGATGCCCTCTACGAAGCCAGCTGTGTGGGCGTGCCCATCGAGCTTATCATACGGGGTATCTGTTGTTTGCGGCCGGGTATTGAGGGGCTGTCCGAAAATATCCGGGTTAAGAGCATTATCGGCCGGTTTTTGGAACATTCGCGATTGGTCTGCTTTAGCAATGGTCACGGGCTGCCGTCGTCTAAAGCGGCGCTTTATATTTCATCGGCAGACTGGATGCCGCGCAATTTTGATCGTCGTGTGGAATCTCTTGTGCCCATCGAAAATCCAACCGTTCACGCGCAATTGCTCGATCAAATCTTGGTTGCCAATATCATGGACCAAGTACAGAGCTGGGAGATGCAATCGGACGGTTCCTACCGGCGTGTGGTTACCGGCAAGGTCAAACAAGATATGTTTAGCGCACATCAATATTTCATGACCAATCCGAGTTTGTCTGGACGAGGCGAAGCGCTGAAATCGGATGTGCCTCCAAGCATTCCGTTGGAGCAAAATCAATGACGTGCGGCATGTGTGACGCGCACCCGTGAGGGGAAGGGTGGCAACGGACAAGATGTCGAAAAAGCCCCTGTTGAATACCCTGGACGTGACGTCGGCGCCCGTGGGAGTCATCGATATTGGGTCCAATTCGGTACGACTTGAGGTGTTCTCTAGCCGGGGCCGAAATCTTGTTCCCATGTTCAATGAAAAGATTTTGGCCGGCTTGGGCCGTCAGATCGTCTCGACGAATAGGTTGAACAAAGACGGTGTCGAGCGCGCGCTCGCAGCACTGAGTCGCTACCGGACCATTGCCGACAGTTTGAAAGTGGGCGATTTGCATGTTGTCGCCACAGCCGCGGTGCGCGATGCGGAGGATGGTGACGAATTCGTCCGCCAAGCCTCCGAGCGATGCGGCACCCAAGTGCGTGTTCTATCCGGCAAGGACGAGGCACGTCTCACCGCGCTCGGTGTCTTAAGTGGCATTCCGGGTGCCAAAGGTCTGGTGGGGGATCTGGGCGGTGGCAGTCTGGAGCTGTTGTCCGTCGATAACGATCAAATTGGCCAGGGCACGACGCTTCGACTTGGTGCATTGCGCTTGATGGATGAAGCCGGCGGCAAAATCAACAAGGCCAAGCGCCTTGTCGATGAAGCTCTGTCTGACGTCGCATGGTTGGGTCAAATGGCCGGCCAGCGATTTTATGCGGT
This sequence comes from Alphaproteobacteria bacterium, assembly GCA_004356335.1. Classification (GTDB taxonomy): domain Bacteria; phylum Pseudomonadota; class Alphaproteobacteria; order SMXP01; family SMXP01; genus SMXP01. Next base: position 7,718 of record SMXP01000031.1, read on the forward strand.
AGGCGGCGCTTGGCGAACATTGGCGCGGATCCATATGGATAATACGGGTTATGGTTTGAGAGTTTTGCAGCATTATGTCATTCGCAGAGACCAGGCGCTCGATCTCGCGAGCCTTGTGGCGTCCTTAAGCCGCACCTCTTTGCGCCAGATATCATCGGTCCCGAAACGACGGATCGATAGCCTGCCTTTCAGTGCGGCGGTTTTGCAAGGTTTGCTGAAGTCCGTCAAGTTGAAAGAGGTTGTGATCTCGGCCTATGGACTGCGAGAGGGTATCATTTTCGATAGTCTGCCCAAACAGCTTCAGCAGCGGCACCCGTTAGTGGACGGATGTCGGGAAATGGCTAAACGCTTGAGCCAGATACCCGAATTCGGCAGCGATTTGTTTGCCTGGACCACCCCTCTCTTCGCTTCATTCCCGTGTGATGAATCGGAAGACGACAAAAGATTGCGCGAAGCGGCGTGCCATTTGAACAATATTGCTTGGCGCGCTCATCCCGATTATCGAGGACAGATGGCTTTTCGTGAAGCGGCCTTCGCGCCTTTGGTGGGCATCGATCACCATCAAAGAATACGGCTCGGATTGACCGTGATGAGTCGATATGACGCGGTCACGGTGCCGCGGCTTGAGGGACGCGTTCCGTCTTTGACGTCCGACGACAAACGTCGTGCAAGAGCGATCGGTCTTGCGTTTAGACTGGGCGCACGTTTGTCAGGGGGTGCCCACGGTATTTTGGGCGACTGTATGCTCGAGCCGAAAGGGAAGGCTCTGGTATTGCGAATACCCAAAGCGCGCGCGAGCTTGGTTGGAGAGACTGTTGAAAAGAGATTGAATGCTCTTGCATCCGTCGTGAAACTAGAGCCCAAGATACAAATTGGCACTTAGGGTCTTTCCGGTTTTGATGGAATCAAAACCTGACCCTAAATTGTTGTTTTATCGTGTTTCCGGACGGAAAACCGGGTCCACTTTTCCTGGAAACACTCTAAGTCCTGCGCCGCCCGGCGGGTCAGCCCTCACTAATCGGGATAACCGTAATGCCTTTCTTGTCCATTCCAATGGCGATTTCCCTGTGTTTGAGTTTGCCGGCGAGCTCGCCGAAAATGTCATATCGCCAGCCACTCATGGCCGGCACTTGAGCGGCCTCCTTTGCCGCGATCGCCTCCAAGTCTTGGACATTGGCGACAAGTTTTTGCGCCACGCCATGTTGTTCACATTGAAGTTTCAATAAGACTTTAAGCAGATCGACGAGCGAGCCATTGCGTTGCGAAGAAGTGCGGGGTGGCGCCAAGACCGGCAACGCGTCCTTTGATATTTGCTGACCTCGCTTCACCGCTTGAATGAGAGACTCACCGCGCGAAGATTGAGCCAAGTTTTTGGCCACAAGACGAAGTCGTTTCAGTTCCTGTTGCGAAGTCGGACGTTGGGTGACGATTTCATGAATGGCGTCGTCCTTTAGGATTCGGTTGCGCGGTACATTTTGTTTCTGCGCCTGCTGTTCCCGCCAGGCAGCTACTTCCATAAGGACTCCCAAATGACGGCGCGCCGAACTGCGCAGCTTAAGGCGTTTCCAAGCATCCTTGGGTTCAAGCTTATATGTGTCCGGATTCGACAACACCTCCATCTCTTCCTGCAGCCAAACTTCTCGTTTCTTGCTGGCCAGCTGCTCGCGTAGTTTTTCATATATGGTGCGAAGATGGATCACGTCTCCGAGGGCATATTCAATCTGGCCGTCGGTCAAGGGGCGTCGGCTCCAATCGGTAAACCGCTGAGATTTATCCAGCTCCACTTTGGCCAAGCTTTTGACCAGGCCTTCATAAGCGATCGAGTCGCCGAACCCGCACGCCATGGCCGCCACTTGAGTGTCAAACAGAGGCGCCGGGATGATGCCGGTATCGTGATAAAAAATCTCGATATCTTGCCGTGCCGCATGAAACACCTTGGTAATCCGATCATTGGTGAACAGCTTGTAGAGCGGCGCAAGGTTCATATCGGGCGCCAGCGGATCGATCGCATGGGCGCCCTCTGGGCCCGCCACCTGCAACAGACAAAGCTTTGGCCAATAGGTCGAATCGCGGATGAATTCGGTGTCGACGGTTATAAATTCGGCCTCGGAGAGCAGACGGCAGGTGTCCTCAAGGTCCTTGGGTGTGGTGATTACGTGCATTGAGGTTCAGCTATAGCTTAAGTTCCGGTCCTTGTCGCGACGAAATTATGGCCCGGGCGTGCGACTCTTGACAAATTGATCGGGTCGTGCGCTTTTGCGCCGCTGGCCGGGGCTGGCGGTATTTTGCTCGTTCGAAAGTTCGTTTATGCACGCCTACCGAACCCACACTTGCGGCGAACTCCGTGATTCTCATGTCGGCGATGAGGTGCGGTTGTCTGGATGGATTCACCGCAAGCGCGATCACGGCGGCCTGCTCTTCATTGATCTGCGCGATCATTATGGTCTGACCCAATGCGTCATCGAGCCGGAAAGCCCGTTTTTCAAACAAGTGGAAGCTATCCGACAAGAAAGCGTGATCCGGGTTACCGGTCCGGTGGTGGCGAGAAGTGACGATACCATCAATGCGAATTTGCCCACGGGCCGTGTGGAGGTGCGCATAAAGGACCTAACCGAGCTATCCGCGGCGGATGAATTGCCGCTGCCGATCTTTGGTGAGCCGCATTATCCCGAAGACATTCGCCTGCGCCACCGATTTCTCGATCTGCGCCGCGAAACACTCCATAACAACATTATGTTGCGCACCAATATTGTTCGAGCCATTCGCAATGCCATGGAATCCAGGGGTTTCTTTGAATTCCAGACGCCGATTTTGACCGCATCGTCGCCCGAAGGGGCGCGAGATTTCTTGGTGCCCAGTCGGTTGCATCCGGGCAAATTTTATGCGCTGCCGCAAGCGCCACAGCAATTTAAGCAACTGATCATGGTATCGGGCTTCGACCGCTATTATCAGATCGCGCCTTGTTTTCGTGATGAAGATGCCCGGGCCGATCGCAGTGCCGGCGAATTTTATCAGCTTGATGTGGAGATGTCGTTTGTCACCGAGGCCGATGTGCTTGAGACTATTAGCAGCGTCACCGCAGAAGTTTTTACTCAATTTGCCGACGGACGCGAGGTGACCGCCCATCCGTTTCCGGAAATTACCTTTCACGATGCCATGCTCAAATACGGCACGGACAAGCCGGATCTTCGTATTCCCATCGAAATTGTCGACGTCACCAGCCACTTTGCCGAACAAGACGTCACATTCAACGCCTTTAAGAAACAAATAAAGATGGGGGGTGTGGTGCGCGGCATCCCGGCACCGGGTGCGGCGGCAAAACCTCGGAGCTTTTTTGACAAGCTCAACGATTGGGCGCGCAAAGATATGGCCGCGCCGGGTTTGGGTTACATCATCTTTGACGAAGAGGCCGGCAACTTGATCGGCAAAGGGCCGATTGCCAAGTTCATTCCCGATGGCGTTTTGCGGGCCATGGCGGCGACCGCTCATGTCGGGGCAGGGGATGCCTTGTTTTTCGCCTGCGATAAGGAATCAGCCGCCGCCGCATTGGCCGGCGCCGCGCGCAGTCGCATCGGTGGCGAATTAGGCATTGCGGAAAAGGACGTCTTTAGATTTTGCTGGATCACCGACTACCCGCTTTTTGAATATAACGAGACGGAAAAGCGGATTGATTTCAGTCACAACCCGTTTTCAATGCCGGCGGGCGGCATGTCCGACCTTAAAGACAAAGATCCGCTGGATATTATCGGTCTGCAATACGATCTGGTGTGCAACGGGCATGAATTGGGATCCGGAGCCATCCGCAATCACGAGCCGGAGATCATGTTCAGCGTGTTTGAAATCGCCGGCTACAGCCGCGAACGGGTGGCACGGGAATTCAGTGGCTTGCTCAATGCTTTCCGCTTTGGCGCGCCGCCCCATGGCGGGGTCGCTTTGGGCCTCGATCGGATGGTGATGCTGTTGGCCGATCAGGTCAATATTCGGGAAGTGACTATGTTTCCCATGAATCAGCAAGCGGAAGATCTGTTGATGGGCGCGCCGGCGGAGGCCAGCGCGCAGCAATTACGCGAAGCACATATTCGCGTGATGTTACCGCCGGAAACAAAAAAACAAGACTGAAACGTTCCGCTCTAAGTCCTTGTTTGGTCGCGCATTCGGACGGAAAACCGGCACCCACTTTTCCTGAATGCGCTCAAGTTATTGTTTGGTCGCATTTTCTTAACGCGAACCGGTGTCCACTTCGCTCGAAAATGCTCTTGGATCA
>SMXP01000032.1 GCA_004356335.1 Alphaproteobacteria bacterium
GGGCGGTAGGGCGGGATAGGCGGGGAATCCCGCAGCTTCGCGATCGGGAAACCATGTATTGTCGCCCTCAATCTGTTCGCCCCCCACGATGATATTATTGCGCAGGGTAACCGGCAGATCTTGTTCCGGTAACCTCAAGAGGTAGGCGCGATCATGATCCATGATGATTATATTGCCTTCGATGATCACTTCGTTCTGCTTGTACCGGGTGCCTTCCGGCGCTATGGCGATCAGGTTGTTATTCTTGCTGCGCGGGCCTTCTTCCAAGATGTTGTTGCGAATGATGATCCGGCCACCATTGGAAATATCGATCAATCGGCTATCGTCACCGTCAAGCGACGCGATAATGCTGTTTTCAATAATGGTTTCTGCGGCTCTGCTCTTGATCTCGTGCCCTTGGTCTTTCGACGACAAGATTTGAGACCCGCGCACGATTAAGGCATCGCTGTATCCGACATATATAGCATGACCGCGGCCTTTGCGGCCCAAGCGTTCAAACTTACTTTGCTCAATGATGATGGTTCCGGCATCTCGGCTTGTAAGAAGCCCTTGTTCGCTGTCGTGAAAATAGACATTGCGCAGTGTGAGATTGTGTCCCTCCAGTTTGACGCAAGCACCGTTTCCATCGGCGACACTAATCCCGGAACATTCCAGTCCCTCAATGACGGTGTTATTGCCTTTGACGAGGATGGCTGCCTTGCCTTCCACCGCCCTGTCCTTGATATGTACGCCGGGTTCCGCCCTGATCGTGACGCCATGGTCAAGAATGGTAAAAGCTTCGCGATAAGTGCCTGCCCTTATGACGATTGATCTGTTGAATTGTGCCCAGTAACCGGTCGCCTTGCCGATCGTGTCAACATCGCAGCCCTTGGTAAAATTATCTTTGGGGCAGACGACGATCGGCCCACCGTCGATGGCCGACATGAGGGGGCCGCACGAGCCGACCCAGAATGTCAAAGCTAGGATGACGAAAAGCCGTGGCCACATAACGCATGCCCAAGATAAAGGAACGATTGATCAATATTACACACGAACTTGGCCGCACCAAGTCGTTCGCCGTGATCGCAAACGCCGCGCCTTATCTTATACCGAACACCAAATCCGCCTGCCAAAAAACGGTCAACGCGGTTTTGGTGGGACCGGCCATACATCAGATTGGCGCTGTGCTGATCCTAACTGGGCTGATACTTGCAATGATGGGGAGATAACTCCTAAGGGCGGACACCTTGTGCGGGAATGAGACAGCGGTCTCCCAGATTGGGAGTTGGTTGCGGACGTTAAGGATAAAGAAAAGAAACAACGATGATTGACTATCTCAAGAAATTTAATCGGGATATTGGGGGTGCGAGTGCGATTGAATACGCGTTGATTGCATCCCTCATCTCAATCGTCATTATCGGCGCTGCGACCGTTTTGGGTACGACCCTTGACAGCACTTTCTCCAGCATCGCCAGTTTATTAGGTTAATTAGGGACACTGCGCCTCATACCGGTCTATTAAGGGATCCCGGGTTGCCGGGCCGGCAGGTCCACCCGCCGGCCGGGCATTAATGTCCGGTGCCCCCGATCGGCACATTATTCTTGAAAAATAGGGAGGGCTCCGTTCAACCTGGGTACCAGCCACGCTCAGTTCTGGTAAAGTGTCTCACAAGCGACATAAAGCCGGATAATGCTTTTTTCCAGAGATCCTACGGAAAAGGTTGGAACCATCGAAATTTCGCAAGCGGCAGGTAAATCCCATACGACTGATGTCATCATCATTGGTGCCGGGCCGGTCGGGCTGTTTGCCGTCTTCGAGCTCGGCTTGGTCGAACTTAAGGCACATCTTGTCGATATATTGGATCGGCCCGGCGGCCAGTGCGCCGAACTTTATCCCGATAAGCCGATTCTGGATATTCCAAGTGTGCCGGTTGTGACCGGCGAGGAATTGGTCGAAAGATTAGTAGAACAAATCCGCCCGTTTGAACCGGTCTTTCATCTTGGAGAATTGGCTGTTGAACTGACGAAACGTCCCGACGGGAAGTGGCGATTCCGCACCGATTTGGGCACGCAGATTGACGCACCGGTTGTCGTCATTGCGGCCGGGCCGGGAAGCTTTCAGCCTAAGAAGCCGCCGATCGCCAGCATAGAAGAATATGAAGGAAAATCGGTATTTTATGCAGTCCGCGATACAACACAATTCCGAAACAAGCATGTTGTTATTGTCGGGGGCGGTGATTCAGCCCTTGATTGGACGCTCAACCTTCAACCGATCGCCGCGCACGTAACACTGGTTCACCATCGTGAAGGGTTTCGTGCAGCGGAGAATTCGGTCAAAAAAATGAACGTTCTCGCCGCAGCCGGTGAGATGGATTTCATCATCGGCAAGATCGACCATCTCGAAGGCCATGACGGGCAGCTGTCAAATGTCATTATCCAGACAAAGGCGGGCGAGGAGCTGAGCATTCGGTGCGACTTACTCTTGCCGTTCTTCGGTTTGACCATGAAGCTGGGCCCGATCGTTAATTTTGGGCTCAATCTGGAAGCGAATCGAATTCCTGTGGATACGGAAAAATTTGAAACAAACGTGCCCACCATCTTTGCCATCGGCGATATCTGCAATTATCCGGGCAAACTCAAACTCATTTTATGTGGATTTCACGAGGCGGCTCTGATGTCTCAAGAGGCGTTCCGTATCGCCAGACCGGATAAAAAGCTCAAATTCCAGCATACCAGCTCCTCTAGCTCGTTACAGAAGAAATTGGGCGTATCAGGAGGATAACCGGCTTGCTGCAGAGTTAGTTAGTGGGATTGCCGCAAAATTGCCCTAAAGAATTGCCATAAGACACAAGAGTCATTCGGTCTGCGGCGATATTGTTAAGATTTGATGGGCTATAACCCCATACGACCACAAAATTGTAATGGTCAAACCGCTGCAGATGACGATAATGGTAGATAACATTTGTGTCGACAATTCTTGGCCTTTTGTTGGGTAGGATGAGTATGTTGAGGTCCGTCGGGTCGTCATTGATTTTCCCAAAAAACAAAATTGTCGAATGCGTTTGTAGCCCTGGGTGAGTGGATATGTCTTCGGAGAATAAGCAAAGCATCGTTTTTGGCGACAAAAAGAGGCCGAAATCGGACGCAAAGGGATCAATGCCCAGCGTTCCCTCTTTATTGAGTGCCGACCTCGAAGTAATCGGTACGGTGAAATCCGACGGCGAAATACAGCTTGATGGCGAAGTGGACGGCAACATTGAATGCAAGTCTCTGGTTATCGGTAGCACTGCCGTAATCAGAGGTAACGTGCTGGCCGATAATGTTGTGGTGCGCGGTCGCGTGACGGGACACATTCGTGCTCTAAATGTAAGTCTGCCCGAGACGGCGCATGTTGAAGGCGACATCACCCATCAGACACTGGAAGTGGAATCGGGCGCTTTTATCAATGGAAGCTGCCGGCATTCGGACGATCCTCTGGCGGTCGATCAGTCACCGCCAACGGCCATGGCATGTTCGGCCCCGGATCCCATAGGGGAGCCAGCACCTGCGCCCAGCCCGCCGCCGATCAAGACGGAACCGGCACCGGTAAAGCCATGGGAAAAGACCATTGAGACGATAGCGGATGTGGTACCGGCCGCGCCCAAACCGGAAAAGCCGGCGGCCGACCAGGCACGATCACCCTTTGCGCTCTCGACATCTGCCAAAATGCCCAATCCGCCGGACGATGAGGTCGTCGGGCAACCCACCCGGCTTAACTCGCGGACGGCTGTGGCCTCAACCAAGCCGGAAAAGGCCGATAGCTAATTGCGCTCGGCCGATACCAGTGAGCCCGGCCGGGACAGATCCAATCCCATGGCAATGTCATCACGTCATCACATCTAGTGCTGGATTTCGGCAGGTTACTTGCCGCAAAGCCATATGACACAGCCGTGACACGTTGTCTCAGGGGCTCTTTTTTGCTCGAATTCACATCGTTACATTTGATCGGTTCAAGGCGAAAAGATCCGCAAACGGATGTTCTTATGGGCAAAGGTTTGCTATAATTTTTGCACAATGAGGCTACTCGTCACGTGGTGGCGAAGTCACTTGTAAAATGGCATGTAAAATCAAAGCCGTGGACTAGGGAAATGGCAAAGCAGCTGAAGACTCCCCATCTAGGCCTTTGGGAAGAAAGAGTAATCGAGCTCAAAGCGGTCTTAGAGCACCCGAATCTTAGTGAGAACGAACGGGTGCGCACCAAATTGCAGTTGTGTGAGGCGCAAGACATTGCCGCGATGGTCAATAAGTACGATCCCCTTAAGGCGATCGAAACGCCGAAAGAATGAGATAGGGGTTGGCTGATAGAGCCTATTGGGTCGTGATTGGCGGCCGGGGCTGGGCCAGTGGCATGAGTGCCACCTGTGTTTGAGCCGGGGTGATTCGCTGGAGCGATCCCCTATTAGTGTTTCCAGGAGTGAAGACCATCCTTGCCAAGGTCAATCGATCCAGTGGATCGATTGAAGGGATGAACGGACCCGATTTTCCGTCCGGAAACACGACAAAACAATAACTTAGGGTCAGGTTTTGATTCCATCAAAACCGGGAAGACCCTAAACGGCAAGTCCGGGATCAAGTATTTATCGGCGGAACTTGCTGGTTGCCCGAAGAGCTAAGGAAGGTGCCGGCGGCTTCTCGATATTGGCCCTGGTATCATGTTTTGGAGTTTGCGTCGGTTTCGGCTTTTCCGATGCCATTGGCTCGTCGGTGTGCAAGCATGAGCCATCTATGAAGGCGCCCAATCGCACTATCAATATCTTGTGGAAAATGTCGCCGACAACGTGTGCCGTTTCTGACAACTCGACCTTTCTGGCGCGGATGTTACCTTTGAGGTGACCTCGAATTATCACGTCGTCCGCAATGATATCGCCGTTGATGGTCGCCTTCTCACCGGTTGTCAGCACTTTACAGCGCGCGTCGCCTTCTATTTGCCCATCGATTTGAACCTCACCGGTGGATTCCAGCGTGCCAATAATTCGCGTGTCTTGGGACAAGATTGATGGTCCAGCCGAGCCGTTTCTTCTGCCCACCGCCAAATTGGAATCGATCCTGCCGGGTTCGATCCTTTGCGAACTGTCCTTTTTCTTTCTTCCGATCATCATTCCCCACCCGAACAGGCTGACGAGAGCTTTTCAGCTGTTTCTTACTCAACACCGCATCTCAGAAAGTAGCCGGGTATAGTGCACCCCGAAGGCGAATCGCAGGATGATCCTCCCCGCAATGTCGGCTTCTTGTGTCACTAGACTAGCGTCGATCTGGCGTTTAGGCAAATAGGGTCGCAAGCCCCGAGGAGATCGTTAGGCCAGGCAAGGTATAACGCTGCTGCTTGCTTAGGGTGCGAAGTATTTGATCTGTAAGCCAACGCCGGCATCCGGGCTGCCGTCGGATAAGCCGATTACGCCATATAGATTGAGTGACCAATCGCTCAACGGTCTCCACGACACGTAAGGCACGAGCTCATGCGCGTCGGTTGATGTGCTTGACGTGGCCTTCCGGTGATCATAGGTGAACCCAGCGCTCCAATCTTGCCGCAACTGGTAACCAAATCCGGCGGAAACAAGCAATGTGTCCTTAAGGTCAAGGCTGCTGCCGTCGCCGTGGAAGCGATAGCCGATTGTCACATAGGGAGCGATTTTGCCGATCGATTGAAAAAAGTCGGCTTGGATCGTGTAGTCGAATTTGCCGGTACCCAGCCCGTCGTCTTCGTCTGCCGTGGGAAATTTTATTTTTCCGGTGAGTTCGATATAGGGCATGAGAACGGCCGACGGGATGATGGTGTAAGAGGCCGATGCGACCACGTCACCTAAGCCGCCTTTTTTAGTGACCGGCGCTGCTGCCGCACCATTGACTACCAAAATGCCGTCGGTCCCGCCGACGACTGCGCCGGGACCCTTAATGTGAACATAGGGAACCGTTACCCAAAACGCCCACGGACCCGTGTCATAACTCGCCGTTATGGGAATGCGCCAAAAATCCGTGTCGCTACTTGAACCGAAATTGCCGTTGGCATAATCGAAACCGGAGCTGATGCTGAACTGACCAATGTCTTGCGCATTCACATTATTCGAGAGGCATATACTTGCGATGGCCGAAATCACAACACCGGCCGCACGATGAGACCGCCGCATGGGTCTGCATGCTTTGAAGCCCGTGTCACTCATTTTCGGTCTTTCCCCTGGTACTCGAGCAAATTATCCACCGATTAGGTCGGCGTCACAAGAGCTATATGTGTGATTCTAGAGCGTTTCCGAACTTAACAGAATCACGAAAACGCTCTAATTCCTCATTTGGTCGCATTTTCTTAACGCGAACCGGTGTCCACTTCGCTCGAAAATGCTCTAGCAATATCCGCCTTTATGGACTTTTGATGGGAAAATCAAAATAGGTGTCGGGGAAAGGCTCACCTATTAATGTAAAATGCCACCATTCTTCGGGGTAATGGCGAAATAGATTTCGTTCCATGTTGTTGACCAATAGCTCTCTGTTTGCCGCTGCGACACCCTTAATGTCCGTATTGAATGTGTGGCTCAATTCATCGAAACAATCATAACCCGTGCCCATATCCAACCCACCGGTTGAATACCTTACCTCATGGGAGTCGATGCACGATCCGTACTCGGCAGACGGATCAAATGGCGATGCTTCCGTCACTGGCAATTTGACCAGGGTCACATCAACCGCCGCACCACGCGAGTGAGACGATTGCTCGGCGATGTATCCATTTGGAATGAGATCGGCCTTCGCCACTCGAGGAAAAAATTGCCGGGCCATGTGGTCGTCGGAGCTGTCTTGCGCCCATTCGATAAATTCTGTTACGGCCCGGGCAGGACGATAACAATCGAAGACTTTGAGCGTATAGCCGACGCGCTTGATTTTTATTTGAACCTTCGCCAGTTGTTCCGCCGTATCCCTTGCCAATATGCATTCCGGCGCTTCGTAGCCGTCAACCTGGCGGCCCATGAAGTTATGCTCGCCGTAATAGCGAATGTCTTGCAAGATTGAGGGGGCCAAATCCCTGAGATAGACAAAGTCTTCCGGCATTTCCGGCTCGGGTTCGGACTCGCAGCCGGCAAGCAGTGTCCCTAATAATAGAGTTAAAGGCAAAAAGTGTTTAAGCATTCCCATGGGATTCTCGTCTGGGCCGTCCACGCAGTCGATCTGTTCCGTTTATTATGGATCAGTGCGACACGTCGGTTTCCGCTTGTTTTACGGGTGGGGCGATCTCGTCCAGATCGGCGGTCATGAGTTCGCCGGTCAATTGGGCCAATAGGGCCGCTTGTTTCAGAAAGTGATCCTTGTCGAATTTATCGATGCGAGCGGCGGTGGCCCAATAGGCACTCATGTTGGAGGTTGCGCCAAAGCCGGGCAGCTTTCGTTTTAGGGCGACTTCGCCAAGGCCGTGCCATTGTCCCTGATCGCCCCGCGGGGGAGATTGCACCAAGACTTGAGGCACGTTGTTGTCTTTGACCGCTTGGATGGCGATCTCAATGAGCTTGTCATTATCCTGGACGAAAACATTCATGGTCTCCGGCAGACCGGTGGGCATAAAATCATCGCCAATTTCGGTGAAGCCGCGTTGGCCCAAATGTTCGATGCCGATTGAAGCAACGATCTTGGCGCTGGTTTCCGGATAAAGCCCGTACCAATCGGTCGGATGGCGACCCGGCATGAAGTGTTGCGGGTCAAGTAAGACGAGCAAGGTACGCGGCCTCAATTCTTGCGGGATCTGCGCAAAGTAGTGGACAACGCTCAAAATGCCCAACCCGCCATTATCTTGTGTGATGTTGGGGCCGTCCGTATGGGTTAGCATCAGAATGATCTCGTCATTCTCCTGACCATAATTTCTTCCGGGCAAATAACCGGCGAAGAAGTGTGGTTCGACTTCCTCGGTTTTTGCTAACAGAGTGAGGGTGGCCTCCCGGCCTTCAAGGGCTGCAGCCATCACTTTTTTGCCGGCGATGCGATCAAAGAAAATGCCCGGAACGCCTGTTGGTTCGTCGGGCAGAGGATAGGCATAAAGACCTGCGGCCCGGCCCGGGCTCATGTCGAATACGATAATGCCGCCTGCCGCCTTGCCTTTTTGAGCGACCTCATGCAGCCGGCCAAAACGCGTCACATAATAAATTTGATAAAACTGATCGAGCGTCGACTCTTCAAGAGTTTCGGGATTGGTTGCGTATTCGTAGCCGGCCGACCGGAAACGCGCCGGCATCACGGTTTCCATGGGCGGGATATCAAAGACGACAATCTTTCCTTCGATATCGGGCGGGTTGTCGCGGTCGTAATAAACCAGTTCAGCGGTAACGCCTTGGGCATCGGTGCCACCGGAATAAGGCCAGTAGGCTGCAACCGGTATGTCTTCGCCGTCAATTTCAAGTGTCCATTGGCCGTCTTGCGGATTGTCGGAACTGTACCAACGGGTATAGCTGAAGCTATCCATGGCGATATCGACCAGGCCAAGCTGGCGAAACCCAGTCTCCAAAATGTCGTGATAATTATGCCATGACGGGCTGCCGGAGAACGTGCCGCCCATGGAATCTTTGCGCTCGTGCCAATCCTGAACTTGATCCGCCGTGGGCAAATAATCCGCATTGATTCGAGTGAGATCAGCTTCACCTAAAGAACGATGACTTTCGGCCATCGCCGGCCCGGCCATGAATATGGCGCCGCAAAGAATAGAAACCAGCCGTGGATGGAGATTACCAGTCATAGCGAACTCCCGCTTTATTTCCGAGGCGAGCCTTTACGACAAAGCTCGCGTGCCAATTAACTCTCAATGTCCATAACAAAGACAAATCCGGCCAAGTCGACCGGACAGACGGCGTCAACCGCCACTGCGGAACCGTTCAAGAATCGCCTCGTCCATGTCCGATTCCTTCATCATTTGCAGATAGTGCTCATTCGTCACCCGTTTTGCGCTGGCCCGCTTGGCGATATCCTCCACTTGGGGTATTATCATTTTACGTACACCTGGCGGAATGGGCTTGATCGCCTCGAGCGCGTCGTGATCCCATTCCATGGTGGTCGGTATTTTTTCACCCATAGCGACCGCGGACGGTGGATCCTCAAGCTTGTGCATGACGAGCCGATCGGCAAATGTGTAGAAATAATCCGTTCGTCGTTCATCGCCCATGCCAATCGGCATGTTTAACGCCTTGATGCGTTCGGCGCGGCTCATCTTTTCGTGGCCCTCATCGACCACAATGGCCTCGATCTTGGCGATCACATGGCCCTGACGCGGATGCTCCAGCTCATAAATCTGATCCACGGTACATTCCATGATCTGGCCGCATTCTTCGAGGCTTGGTGGTTTGACCTTAAGGGAGGGAATCTGCGTGAATCGGGTATTGTCAAGCTCGCAAACCCCTTCATCATGGAACACCGCCGTCTCCATGAGATCCTCTAGGTAATCTGCCGGCGGACAATTAATGACGAATTCGCCGGTTGCCGCAATATTCTCATAAGTGTGAGAGGTCAGTCGAAAACCCAAATACATCCGGGGATTCTTGTGCATCACATCATATTGCATTATGTGCGAATAGGGTGCCGCATTAACCCGGCCCTGTTTGTCCAGTGTCGTGATGATCGTTATCAGTTTCGGGAAGATCCAAATATCCGAATACCA
>SMXP01000033.1 GCA_004356335.1 Alphaproteobacteria bacterium
AAAACCGGTGTCCGTTCATCCCTTCAATCGATCCACCGGATCGATTGACCTTGGCAAGGACGGTCTTCACTCCTGAATGCGCTCTAGGTAGACGGATCCGGCGGTTCCCGCGGCGATACCAAATCGACCAAATAGCCGATTCCGGCTTTAAGATCCGACCACTGATCAATATCGAAATCGAGCACGGCCAGTGCGGCAGCCGGAAACTTGTTTGGCAAGGTCATGGCCGAGGCTGCATTGTGATCTGTTAGGAGATTCAATGCCAATTCTTGGCATCCCGGATTGTGCCCGATCAGTAATATGCGTTGATACTTGTCTTCAGTGTTCTTGACCGAACGAAGCAATACCGAGCCCTCGGCTAGATAAAAGCTCTGATCGACGATTTGAGGAATCCCGTCGGGTAGGAAAGCTGTTATGCGTTGAAGCGTTTCCACGGTGCGGACGGCATCGGAGCAAAAAATAATATCCGGAATGAGGTCTTTTTCACGCAAATAAACACCGATGCGCGCGGCCGCATCTTGGCCTTGGGGCGCCAAGGCGCGACCATGATCACTCTCTGCATTTCCGTGGGATTCGGCCTTAGCGTGCCGCAGGATGAGGAGTGTTTTCATAATGTCGATGGCTAAAACCAACCGTCATAGTGTCATATGCCGTGCCCGTGCCGAGCGTTCTATGGCGCCGGCATGAAGCCGTTCAATACTGAGAATGTCGCGCAGGAACTCAAGAATCCTGAGCTCTTCTTGCGCAAGCTTTTCATCCGCGGTGGCAACCTCTACAGCGACGGCATAGGCTGTTTCTCGAAGCTTGTCGGGAATCGATTCCTTAATGAGTCCCAGAACGGCATCAAGTCCGCCCTCTGCGGCAAGAATTTCACCGCATTCTTCTGCAACCGTCACAAGGCGATCTGTTGAAAAGTCATTGAATATGGGGAATTTCTGAACGATTTCACCCATTGTCTTGAGTTCCGCGTCGGTCATACGCCCGTCGGCTGCCGATATAATGACCATGGTATAAATCAGGCCGGCATGATGGCTGATCGTTTGGGACATGTTGTCATTTCCTTTTCGGATAGCTTTCTTTATGGCCCGCCACTTGTTTAACGGGTTCCTTAGGCAATTCTCATGGCAACTGCAACCAATGAATCGCCTGATCGGTTAGGACCGTTCAACGGATTCTTGGGGCAAGAAAGCGCGCACCAAGGATAACGTGTCTTTGAGACCCATTCTTTGAATCTCCACATCCTCCGGAAAGGCGGTTGTCAATCGGGTCGGCATGGCCCTATCCAATATGACAAACACGCCGCGATCATCCGCCCGCCGAATAAGCCGGCCAAAGGCCTGCTTGAGTCGTAGACGGGTCATGACATCGTCATAATATCTGCCGCCAAAATGGCTGCGGCGCGCTTTGTGAAGAATACTGGGTCTCGACCAGGGCACCCGATCGAAAACGATCAATCTTAACGATCGCCCAGGCACATCGACGCCATCGCGAACCGCGTCGGTGCCCAGAAGACACGAATCCTGTTCGGCACGAAAGATGTCCACAAGGGTGCCCGCATCCATAGGGTCAACGTGCTGAGCATAGAGGGAAAGCCCGGCCTGCTCGAGCGGTGCCGCGATCCTGTCATAAACCTGGCGCAGTCTTTCGATCGCCGTAAAAAGTCCTAAGACACCGCCGCCACTTGCCAGGCATAGTTCGCGATATGCGGCCGCCACGGCACGATTGTCGGCGCGAGAGACATCGGTAACGACAACGATCCGAGTCTGGTCGGCATAGTCAAATGGCGACGTGAAGCTTGCCCGGATTACCGGAAGCGGCAGGTGGACGGCGCCGGTGCGAATTTCGGCGCTTTGCCAATCCGCTATAGGCTCGGCAGCGTCTTGAGCTTGGCTATTGTCGGGCAGCCGGTCGCGTAATGTCGCCGACGTAATGACGGCACCGTGGGCGGACTTTAAGACATGTTCGGCAAACGGGATGGTCGGATCAATCCAATGACGGTGCATACCGATGTCGGCAATGCGGCCGGAGGTGTGCTCAACCGTAAACCAATCGACCAGTTTATCTTGTTCCGTTTCATGTAGGGTGCGGAGCATCGCTTGCCAGGCAGGCACAAGCATAATGCCTCGGCGCTCTAGACCGGTGGCCATGGCTTCGATACGAGATCGGCGGGCCGTGTCGAGATTGGCGCTGTCGTCGTCGAGCTTGCGACGCAAGATCCGGGCGAGCTGCAACAAGGGGCGTTCCACGTCCCTTAGCGCGTCGAACAGATTATCGGCCGATTGCAAAAGACCATCTATGACGGGCCAGGGCAGTGTTTCAAGATCATAAAGATTGCCGGTTATGTTTTCATTGCGCGCCATGACTTGGCGATAGACCAGTGCGAAAAAAGTTTCACCCGGCCCATCGGGATGACCTTCGGTGACCCGATTTGTCCAACCGGCTGCCGGCAAGTAAATGGCGGAGCGGGTCAAGGCTGTTTGTGCATCTTCGGCTTCAGGTGCGTCGTCCAACAGGTCTTGCAGGCGTTCACGCAAGGTTCGCCCTCGGCGGCGCGTTTCCGATCCGATAATCCAGCGCCGCAGCTCCGACATTTCAAAACCGGTTAAGTGGGTGGAAAAGGCACTATCCGCGGCATCGAAAACGTGATGTCCCTCGTCAAAGATGAAACGCACCGGGCCCTGTTGCTCGAATGCGGAGGATTGATCCGATGCGGGTGGCGCAGGCACGTCCGACCGGGTTATGGCCGCCAATTGATGTTGGGCGGCCTGAACCATGACCAAAGCATGATTGGCCACCACGATATCGGCGTGCTTCGCTTTGCGTATGGCTTTTTCGATAAAACATTTTCGATAATGAGTGCACGCGGAATAGATGCATTCGCCGCGCCGGTCGGTCAGACCGCTAAGCGCGCGGGCGGCGGCAAATTGACGATCGGCGGAAACGCCACTCCCCGGCATCGTGGCAAGCCAGGCCGGAAAATCACCGCCAACCATATCACCGTCTTTTGTATGGAGCACCCAGCGCGACACGAGTCCCAATAGGATCGGATCGCCGCCGCCAAACGCTTCTTGGTAATTGAGCAGACAAAGATAATTTTCGCGGCCCTTGCGGATCATGGTTTTTTGAGCTTTGACTTGCGGATCCGGATAGGGACGATCGAGCTCCTGATCGATTTGGCGCTGTAAATTCTTGGTGTAAGTGGAAATCCATAGACCGGGGCCGTTCCGTTCCGCCCATATGACGGCGGGGGCGATATATCCCAGTGTCTTGCCGATGCCGGTGCCGGCTTCGGCGAGTACAATATGGGGCTGACCCGGATGTTGCTTGGCCGCAAAGGCGGCACTGACCGTGGCTGCATAATCGCTTTGGGCGTCACGACGCTCCGTGGGCTGGTGCCGTTTGGTTTGGGCTAGGAGCTCTTTGAGGCGCTGACGGGCTTCTTCCGGCGTGACCGGTTCGGAATGTGGCGCGCCTTGCGGCGGTCCGTCTTGCCATTCGGTCAAGTTGTCCCAAACTTGTTTGCGCGCCGATTTGCTATGGGGTGTGTCGTTGGGTGACGTGCCCTGGCGCAACCGGGCCATTACATAAGGCGCCCACGGCCAGCCGGCGCGACCCATGGTCATGGCCGTTGCGAACGCGTCGTCGGAATAGGGCAAATCGCTCGGCGTCACGCGGTCCAACAGGCGTTCGGCCGCCATATGAATCACCAGCCCCGCGTCTTCCGGGTTGGATGGTGGGTCTAACGCGAGGGCCTGAGCCAGACCTTGGGGTGTCGGCACGCAGAATTGGGCGGGACAGACAAACGCAAAAAGTTCCAAGACGTCGAAAAGCCCGCGGTGCCGCGATGACGACGAGGCCCCCAAGCGACGTGCGGTGAAAGCGCTGTGGCACACGAGTACCGGTTTGTTTGCCAAGTAATGAACCGCATCGGCGGTCGCCAGCTCGATCACTTCGCCGTCTTGGGTGATCAATACCGCGCCGGATGCCCGGGGGACAAGGGCGGGAGCCCGGGTCAAATCCGTCACAGGGGTCTGGCTGTGCGCGTCGGTTTCTTTGGGAGAATCGGAAATCATGAAACCAGTATAAGAACTCCGTAACAACTGCCAAACGGTCAGCAATACGCGCAAGGGGCGGATCCGCCAAGTTTTAACGACATTGACGGATGACGGGGCTGATCCTAGGTTGAGGCGCTCCGGTCAAGGGATCACCGAACGGATTACACGGATTTGCCCAGCAGAAAGACGCGTGATGATAGACAGGGAAGTTGCGCTGCGCAGCAAAGCCTGGCCATTCGACGAAGCGCGCAAGCTGATCGATCATGTGGCGGCCAAACCCAATGGTGCGCCCGTCATATTTGAAACAGGCTATGGTCCTTCGGGGCTGCCCCATATTGGAACGTTTGGTGAGGTGGCGCGTACCGCCATGGTGCGTCATGCCTTCTCTATCCTTTCCGACCGGCCGACGCGACTCATCGCGTTTTCCGACGACATGGACGGCATGCGCAAGGTGCCGAGCAATCTGCCAAACCAAGACATGTTGCTCGAACACCTGAACAAACCTTTGACGTCGGTGCCCGATCCTTTCGGCACTCACGAAAGCTTTGGTCATCACAACAATGCGCGTCTAAGACGTTTTCTCGATCAATTCCACTTTGATTACGAGTTCATGAGTGCCACCGAGTGCTACCGGTCCGGCATGTTCGACGACACCCTGTTAAAGGTGCTGACCCATTATGACGATGTCATGAAAATCGTTGTGCCCACATTAGGTCCCGAGCGTCAACAAACCTATTCGCCGTTCCTGCCGATCTGTCCCGAGACGGGCCATGTGCTTCAAGTGCCGGTTGTCGAAGTCAACGCGACGGACGGCACAATCGTCTACCAACGGGAGGATGGCAAGAGAACGGAAACCGCGGTTACCGGCGGGCAATGCAAATTGCAATGGCGTGCAGATTGGGCCATGCGCTGGACGGCCCTGGGGGTTGATTATGAAATGTCGGGCAAGGACCTTATTGAATCGGTCAAGCTGTCCTCGCGTATTTGCCGGGCCATTGGCGGTCAACCACCGGTAGGCTTTCACTACGAACTTTTTCTCGACGAGAATGGCGAGAAAATTTCGAAATCAAGGGGCAATGGCATCAGCATCGAACAATGGCTGCATTATGCCTCGCCCGAGAGTCTGGCACTTTATATGTACCAAAACCCCCAAAAGGCCAAACGACTTTACTTTGATGTGATTCCAAAGGCGGTTGATGAATACAGTCGTTTTCTCGATAAATATCGTGGCCAAAGCGATGAGGAACGATCGAGCAATCCGACTTGGCACATTCACGGCGGGCATCCGCCTGACGAAGACATCCCGGTGAGCTTTTCCTTGCTGTTCAATCTCGTGAGCGCCAGCAATTCTCACGATAAAAAGACACTTTGGAACTTTATTCAAAACTATGCGCCGCAGGCAAATCCGTCCGATAATCCCATCCTCGATCGGCTCGTTGGTTTTGCCATCAATTATTACGACGACTTCGTGAAGCCGAAAAAGCGGTTCCGCGCGCCAAGCGATGAAGAACGCGTCGCACTTGAAGACTTGATTCGCCGGTTGGAGACATTGGAGGCGGCGGGAGAAACCTCGGCTGAAGTCATACAATCGGAAATATACGCAGTTGGAAAGGAACATGCTTTCGAAAACCTACGAGATTGGTTTACCGCCCTGTATCAAGTGCTTCTGGGTCAAAATCAGGGTCCTCGCTTTGGCACCTTTGTGGCGATTTATGGCATTCCGGAGACTATAGTTCTCATTCGCAACGCGCTTTCGCCAAACGACT
>SMXP01000034.1 GCA_004356335.1 Alphaproteobacteria bacterium
GAAGGCAAGCTCGATCCGGTCATTGGGCGGGACGAGGAAATCCGCCGCATCATGCAGGTATTGTCGCGCCGAACCAAAAACAATCCTGTCCTGATCGGTGAGCCCGGAGTCGGCAAGACCGCCATTGCCGAAGGTCTGGCGTTACGTATCGTCAAAGGCGATGTGCCGGAAAGCCTTAAGAATAAGAAACTCTTGGCGCTCGATATGGGCGCTCTGGTGGCCGGCGCCAAATTCCGCGGCGAATTCGAAGAGCGTTTGAAGGCGGTGTTGTCCGAGGTAACCGCCGCTGAAGGCGAAATCATCCTTTTTATCGACGAAATGCATACGCTTGTCGGTGCCGGGCGGGCCGAAGGGTCGATGGATGCGTCCAATCTCCTCAAACCTGCTTTGGCCCGTGGCGAGCTCCATTGTGTCGGTGCCACGACGCTGGACGAATATCGAAAACATGTGGAGAAAGACGCAGCCCTGGCACGCCGGTTTCAATCCGTGTTTGTCGCCGAACCGACGGTTGAAGACACGATTTCAATACTCCGTGGACTGAAGGAAAAATACGAGCTCCACCATGGTGTGCGTATTAGCGACAGCGCGATCGTTTCAGCCGCAACGCTTTCGAATCGCTATATTTCGGATCGGTTCTTGCCTGATAAAGCAATTGATCTGATGGATGAAGCGTCGAGTCGTTTGCGCATGCAGGTGGATTCAAAACCTGAAGAGCTCGATGAGCTTGACCGGCGTATTATTCAGCTCAAGATCGAACGTGAAGCCCTGAAAAAAGAGCACGATGAGGCCTCGAAAGAACGGCTCGTTGCACTCGAGGAAGAATTGGTCGAATTGGAAGAAACATCCATGGCCATGACGGTGCGATGGGAGTCTGAAAAAGAAGGTCTGGCGCAAACTCAAAAGATAACGGAGGAGCTCGATCATCGACGTAGCGAACTCGAGATCGCCGAGCGTCAGGGTGACCTGGGTCGGGCCAGTGAACTTAAATATGGCGTTATTCCCGATCTGGAGAAGCGCCTGCGCGAAATCGAAAGTGACAACCCGGACTCGATCGTCAACGAAACGGTGACGGAAGAACATATTGCCTCCATCGTATCCCGCTGGACCGGCATCCCGGTGGATAAGATGCTGGAAGGCGAACGCGAAAAGCTGTTGCACATGGAAGACGGCTTGCGCCAGCGCGTGATCGGTCAGGAAGAGGCATTGAGCGTGGTCTCGAATGCAGTGCGCCGAGCGCGCGCCGGTTTACAGGACCCGACCCGGCCGATCGGCTCGTTCATGTTTTTGGGCCCCACAGGTGTCGGGAAAACCGAGCTGACCAAGGCGCTGGCCGAATTTCTGTTTGACGATGACCAGGCGATTGTTCGCATCGACATGTCTGAGTATATGGAAAAGCATTCCGTGGCTCGGCTGATCGGGGCACCTCCGGGCTATGTGGGTTATGAAGAGGGCGGCGCCTTGACTGAGGCGGTGCGCCGCCGGCCCTATCAGGTGGTCTTGTTTGACGAGATCGAAAAGGCCCATCCCGAGGTCTTCAACGTGCTGTTACAGGTGCTTGATGACGGGCGATTGACCGACGGGCAAGGCCACACAGTCGATTTTTGCAATACGATCATCATCATGACGTCCAATATGGGCTCTGAATATCTCGCCAATCAAACAGAGGGCGAGACCACGGACTTGGTCAAGGACGACGTCATGAAAATGGTGCGGGCGCATTTCAGACCTGAATTCTTGAACCGCTTGGATGAGATCATTCTGTTCCATCGACTGACTCGGGAACAAATGGCGGAGATCGTCGATATTCAGATCGTGTGGCTGCAAGCCTTGCTGCAAGAGCGCAAGATTTCCCTTGAGCTCGATAACAATGCCCATGGCTGGCTCGCCAATGCCGGTTACAATCCGGTTTATGGTGCACGGCCATTAAAGCGCATTATTCAAAGGGCGCTGCAAAATCCCCTGGCCGAGCTCATCCTAGACGGCTCGATCAAGGATGGAGATGTTGTGACGGTCTCAGCCGGCCAGGACGGACTCATCATCAATGGCCGCGCGTTACAACACGCGGCCGAATAACGTCACATTTTCTTAACGCAAACCGGCGTCCACTTCGCTCGAAAATGCTCTAAGTTATTGTTTTGTCGTGTTTTCGGACGGAAAACCGGTATCCACTTTTCCTGGAAACACTCTAATCCAGTTGAGCGGTACTCAAGCGCGTAACGGCCGGCATGGCGGCCATTTTCGTGTCCAACTCGGACCGCTGATTCAAGAAGGCCTGCAAAATATCGCCTTCCAGCTTTCGTCCTGTGGGCACCCGAATTGTTGCGGGATTAACCTGCTTGCCGTTGAGATGAACTTCATAATGTAGATGCGGTCCGGTCGACTGGCCCGTGCTGCCGACATAGCCGATAATTTGTGCCTGTTTGACGCGCGCCCCGCGTTTCACGCCTTTTGCATATCCATTGAGATGTGCGTAGGCGGTCTTATAGCCATTGGCGTGGCGGATCCGAATATAATTGCCGAACGTACTGTACCGGCTTGCGCGCTCGACGATTCCGTTTCCCGCAGCCATGACCGGTGTTCCGCGTGGCGCGGCAAAATCAACACCTTTGTGCATTTTTCCGTAGCCCAGAATGGGGTGCTTCCTGCGACCAAAACTTGAGCTGATGCGCGCACCGTCGATCGGCGTCCTCATGAGAAACTTCTGCGCGCTCTGGCCGTTCTTATCATAATAATCGGTAATCTGATCGTCGGGCGTCATGTAGCGGTAATAGGCAAGCTTGTGATCGCTTAATGTCAGCGAACCGTAGTGGATAACACCGTCCTTTATCGGGTTGCCTTTGCCGTCGATATAGCGGGTGTAAAAAATCTCAAACTCATCGCCTTTTCTAATTTCACGCTGGAAGTCCACGTCGTAGGAATACATGCGGATGAGCTCAATGATAATATTGGCCGGTATGCCTAAATCGTCTGCGGCGACAAATAAGCTCGAGTCAATCTTGCCACTGACACGAAGAAATTTCTCTTCGAGCTGCGCAACGATTTCTTCAATTGTATACGTGTCGTCAGAATTGCGGGTGATTTGCAATCGGCGATCGGGTTTGGTTTGAATGGCCAGCTGGTCGAGCCGAGGTTCAAAGACCGTATTCTCAACATCCACCGTGTTGTCGTTGAAAACCACCATGGCCCCTTCTTTGGGCGCGATCTGCCGGGTTATGGTAATCCGTTGGCCCGGTCGAATGCGCCGCGGATCCAATTTGGGGCGCATGGCCTGAATGGCATTATAGGCATCAAGACGCGGCACGCCCGCTTCGATGAGTACATTCATCAATGTATCGCCCGCGTGCAGCTCCACCGCCTTGGTTTCAAACACAGGGGGCCTTTGTTCGGCCGTTTCCCGGGTCACGTCGAGCGCGGCAATGGGGGGCACTTTTCTTGTCGCCTCGGTCGTGCTGGGTATCTTCGCGACTTGCTCCAGGACTTGGTCCAACCCGCTGGGGCCGGGCGCCAACGGCGCAACGGGTTGATCGGTTGCGCGCGCCAATTCAGTCATGGCGGCAATGAGACTGGCTGGTGGTGTGGCCATGGAAATGGTTGCTTGGTGTGTCACGGACCCGTAGGCAATGAGCACAGCGCCTGCGGTCGATAGGCCAATCACAAGCAGGGCAAACGCCGCCAGAGATACCCACCAACGGTACGCATCGACAAAGCCATACAAATTATCGACTACCAGCGCCCAACCCTCACTGACTCGACGCCGGGTCGCACGCCAAAGCTGCACCCCGTCTTCCCTCGCAATTGACGATTCTAGAGCATTTCCAAGATTAATTGACTCATGAAAATGCTCTAGATTCCTAGTTTGATCGCGTTTTCGGACGGAAAACCGGGTCCACTTTTCCTGAAAACGCGTTAACCCAACCAAAAGCTTCGTCCCCCGTGCCAACGCACCCCTGTTGTGTGCACTGCATAATCTACACCAAAGCGCGAGGGCGAAACGCAACCCGAGTCGAAGATGCAAGGTCTCCAAACCCTTGTCAACTGCGCCTCGCCGCCATAACCTGCCGAAAACAGCCCTTATTTGGGACTTATCGGCCCATGTTCGATGTCGAAAATCTAGCAGAATCATCCTTAAGAAATATTTAACCATGTTGGCGGGAAGCGGGCGAAAATGGCGATGAACGACGCCTTCTGGGAGGTCGTCGAGGGGAGTGAATAAGGGTCCTGAGAGGTCGTTTTTCCACCAAGTGTGGCGATTGGTCATTTTCCTAACTCGATGCACCCCTTACCATGTTCCTGTAGTGAAGGGTTCCCGTATACGGGGAATTTGGTATGGCCACATCGCAGCAACCACGCAAGCGTTCACGGCACCGGCGGACCCGCATTTTTGTTTTGTTGGCGCTGATTGTCGCCGGGCTCTACGCCATGATCGGTCTGTTTCCAGCACCGACTATTGAATTTGTCGGCAAGCAATGGCTTGGCATGCGCGGCGTGACACCGGCTCAGTTCACCGTGACGCGAGCCGACCTGAGCACAATGGTGATCGAAGACATTCGCCTGGGTCCGGGACCCGACCTTACGGTGGACCGTCTTCGGTTCGAATATAGTCTCAGCGATCTCGTTCAACGGCGGGTCCGACGCATTGTCATCGACCGAGCCCGCCTGGTCGGGCAAGTCGGGCCGGTGGAGTCCTTGGCCGATATCGGGGCCTCGTTCTCGTTAGGGGTGCTTGATCATTTATGGCCCGGTCCGCGTGCGGCCGAACGGCAAATTAAATTTGATGGGCTGCCGGAAATCCAGTTGAACGACGGCGTATTTCGCTTGCAGACGCCAATTGGCACGATAGACAGCGAAGTCAATCTGCGCACAGCGCCAACTGGCGAGGTCGAACTGCACATCGCGTTGACCGAAACGACCCTGTTATCCGACGACGTGGTATTCGAACTGTCTTCGTTGCACGGCCATTTTCGCCGAACCCCCGATGGCCGTTTGGAGACGGATTTCGACCTGCAAATCCCGCGACTGGCTTTGGGCGATTATAGTTTAGCGGCCGCCCAATTCGCTTACGATTATGCCGGGGATGAACTCACCGGTGGCGGCACAATTTCGGGCCAGATCAGGGCCTTGCGTCTCTCCGGCCGGGATGTGGGCGATCTCTACGCAGCTCTTCCCAGCGGGTTAAGGCTTGCCTTGGAGGCCGACCCTTTGGCGGATTATTCGGCGGCATTTGGCGATCTCCTGCGTCGCGCCTTGCTGCAGACCGAGATCGATTTGCGCGCGCGCATAAGGCGGGACGGTGATGGGTTCCATTTCTATGGAGCAACCTCGGATGCCATGTTCGCTTTGGTTGGAGGGGGAGCCGGCAACGCCGACAATGTGGATGCGCTTCCGGTAATGACTTTGACACTGGACTCTCTGGTTGAGGACCGTCCGCTATTTTCCCTGAAACAGGATGCCGGTTGGCATGTTTCGCTTGCCGGCTTGTTGACTTTGAACGGCAACGATCTACCCGAGGCGAGTGTGGGTTTCAGGGGTCAAATTGATTTGGCCGGGCCGACAATTGGCACACTTATTCCGTCGGTGTCCTATATGGATTTCTCTGAAATATCATTGAACATGAGTCCCTGGACGGTCGGTGGACGCACCATCAAAGCCGAGGACATTATCTTCAGCTTCAAGAGCAACCGGCAAACCAGCCTGGGCGGCATCGCTGGATCGGTCTACCTGGACGGACCGGTTTTCGGCGATCTTGCATTGTCGCACGGTCAACTCACCTTGGATGGCCGGTACAGATATGAGGACCGCCAGTTCAGTTATCATCAGCGAGGTTCAGGCTGCGCCGTTCTTGATTCAGAGGGGATCCAACTGGCTGGCGTAAAACTGCGAAGATCGCAAGTCAATTTTTGTGCGACCGAACAGGAGCCCTTGGTTCGCGTATTGATTGGCAAGGGTTTTAGCTCCGAACTTCAGATCCGAGTGCACGTCGCGCCGGGCTATTCGACCTTAGAGACGGATATGGGCCCGGACTTGCGCGGCCTGTTTCCCGAACTTGAACTTTACGGCGAGTACCTGCCGGAGGAAGGTGATTGGCGACTGACATTTAGCTTGCTCAACGGCGCCATCATTCTGCCCGGGGAGACAGGAACTATTATGGGCCTTCGTCTCACCGGTCTTGCCTCCGGTAGAACCGGAGACTCTCTTGAAGTGGAAATGGGTCTTGATGGTCTGACATTGCATGACACGCGAGCACCCGCTCGCTATGCGCCGATTTCAATCACCGGATCCGGACGCATCAGTAACGATGGTGTGCATCTGGATGGTCAAGCCGCAACACAAGGGGGCATTCATATCGCAAGCCTAAAGGGCGACTATGATTTGGTTGATGGATCCGGCTGGGCGACGGCGGTAATGGGCGACTTGGTGCTTGAGCCCGGGAGTCTTCAGCCGCAAGATCTGTTTCCCGTGTTGAGCGGCGTCGTGACAAATGTGACCGGTCGAGTTACCGCAAGCGCTGAATTGAAATGGCAGGACGGCGCGCTGCAGTCGAGCGGCCGGGTAACCCTTGAGGATCTGGGGTTCGTAAGCCAGGTTGGTCGTGTTTCGGGAATCGACACGAATATTGAGCTGGCAAGCCTGTTTCCCCTGACCACAGAAAAACCGCAAACCATAGATATTGATCAGATAAATACTTGGATCCCGCTCGTGTTCGGGTCATTGGAGGTAAGCTTTGATGTTGACGACGGCCTTGTCATTGAAAGCGCTCGCTGGCCGTGGTTCGGCGGCGAAATCGGTTTGGATCGTTCGGTCCTCGACTTCGAAAGCGGCGTATACGACTTCGTATTGACGGCCAAAGACATAGATTTGGCGGAGGCGATATCGCTTGTAAATTTGGAAGACTTAAGCGGCTCGGGATTGATTGAAGGAATTGTGCCGGTGACCGTGGCACAAGGCAGGGTAAGCATTAAAAATGGCCGTCTCGTGTCGGTTGGAGACGGGGGTACGATTCGCTATACAGGAAATCTGGTGGACGTAATCTCTCAAGACGAAGGTTCAAAAATGCTGTTTGAAGCACTTAACGATTTTAAATATGATAAGTTGGAAATTTTATTGGATGGAACATCGGAAAGAATGTCGGTGAAGGTTGGCCTTGAAGGATGCAGTGTTGCCGTTCTTAATTGTTTCCCGATAAAAACCAGTATCAATATTCCCGATGCGCCGGTAGATACAATGATCCGTAGCGGGATAATACCCATTCGAGTAGAAGAAGAATTGCGCCGGCGCGTTATCGAAGGGCAGTAATAAAGATATTTTCATGAATTAGGATGGGCGATTTGACATGAACAATGTTTGTAGGAGAAACGGCACAAGGATCGCGGCTCTGCTCGTCTCTATTTTTGTTGCCGGTGGCATGGCGGCGTGTACGCCGACGGTCAGGATCGAGGCGCCCAAGGAGCCGATCGAAATCAATCTCAATATCAAGATTGAACAGGAAATTCGAATTCGTCTTGATAAGGAGGTTGAAGACTTGATCGGCGCCAACCCCGATATCTTTTGAACTGCAACTGGATGAAAAAGGTCTTGGCATCACT
This sequence comes from Alphaproteobacteria bacterium, assembly GCA_004356335.1. Taxonomy (GTDB): domain Bacteria; phylum Pseudomonadota; class Alphaproteobacteria; order SMXP01; family SMXP01; genus SMXP01. The sequence continues at coordinate 7,584 of SMXP01000034.1, forward strand.
TGAAGGATAGATGTGATGAAATCTGTTTTAAGAAACGCGTTGAAAATTTGGATAATTGTTTGTGTGGGATCGTTTTTACTACCCGCTGCCCACAGCTTCGCTCAGAATATGATCATCGAACAGGGCAAGGCGGACGGTCTCATTGGCGAAGCGGTCGATGGCTATATCGGCTTTCGGATGGATGTGCCTGACGGGCTGCGGCGCGAAGTCAGCAAGACCAACCTTGAACGCAAAGCCGCTTATACGGAGCTCGCCGAACAAAATCAGGTCAGCATAGAGGTGGCCGCCGCCCTGACCGCCGAAAAACTGATCGCGCGGGCCAGCGAAAACCATTGGGTGCGCGATGCCGACGGCCATTGGGGCCAAAGGTAACGGCCATTGGAGCCAAAGGTAACGTCGTCTAGATTTGTTATGGGTCGCGCCTTCGAACCCAAAAAACCGCGCACACCCCGGCCTTCGCCGGGGCATGCTTTTTGTGAATGCGCTCTAAGTCGATTGACCACGGGCAACAAACAGCGGGTTTTTGAAGCCGGTTTCCGTTTTGCCGTAAAGCAACGGTTCGCCATCCATCTTGGTCACGCTGCCGCCCGCGGCATTCAACACGGCATGGCCGGCCGCCGTGTCCCATTCCATGGTCGGGCCGAGCCGGGGATAAATATCCGCTTCACCTGTTGCGACCAGGCAGAATTTTAAAGACGATCCGGCGATGACAAATTCAGTGACGTTGAATTGTTGCAGAAATTTATCGGTCTCAGGGTTGCGGTGTGAGCGGCTGGCGACGGCGATAAGGCCGGCTTGCGGCGGCGGGCGGGTTTGAATGTGCCGGGGGGCCGGGGCGCCGGTTTGATCGACGTCACGTGTCGGATCCAAGTTCTGTTCAAAAGCTTGGCCAGGCCCCGCGCCATAGAACAGGCGCTTCTTGGCCGGCGCATAAACCACACCGATCACAGGAATCCGGTCGACGATCAAGGCGATATTGACTGTAAACTCGCCGTTTCGATGGATGAATTCCTTGGTGCCGTCCAGCGGATCGACCAGAAAGAAGACATCGTCCACATCGGGAAAGTCCCCTTCACTGGCCGCCTCTTCGGCAATCACGGGTATGTTCGGTGCGAGGCGCGCAAGTTCTTGTAAAATCACCCGCTCGGCCCGGATATCCGCATCGGTTACCGGAGACCGATCGTCCTTGTGCCTGACTTCAATGTCTTGCTGATAAACCGCCATGACTTCGCGCGCCGCCTGATGTGCGATGCGCCTCAAATTTTCGGTCAAAGCCGGATAATCAAGCCCGCCATGTGGTGTCATTTTGTTCTTTGCTCTTATGATTTGGCCGGATTTTTCGTTCGTGACCGCCCCTAGACCACGTTCACAATTCATTGAATTCGGGGAACGGGGGTCTAGATTTGTTATTGGTCGCGCATTCGAACCCAAAAACCGCGCACACCCCGGCCTTCGCCGGGGCATGCTTTTTGTGAATACGCTCTATAGATCAGCCCCTGGGATCGGAATCAATCAGAATGAGTTCGATGCGTGCCGCGTTAATCACCCGTTTACCTGCATTTTCGAAGTTAACGGTGATTCGATTCCCGACGACGGTCTGCACCTGGCCGATGCCCCATTCCTTCTCTATGGGGTGACGAACCAGCGAGCCGGGAGTAAGAAGACCGTTCATAGAGTGCAAACCTCGTGATGGTAAAACCGCGGAATCCCAGCCATTTGGGTTTCCTCGGGATGCGGCCATCAAGCGATAAATGGAGTAGCAGGATGTCATCGGAGCTTCAACTCGCCGCCTTACTTTGTTCACGTATCTGCCACGACCTGATCAGTCCCATCAGCGCGCTTAATAATGGGCTAGAGGTATTGGAAGAGGACAATGATCCGGAAATGCGCGAGCACGCTTTGTCGCTTTTGTCTTTGAGCGGCAGACAAGCAAGCATCAAGCTTCAGTTTGCTCGCCTAGCCTACGGTTCATCAAGTGCTGCGGCTGAGGACATCGATCTGACCGATGCTCATGCCAATTTGGCCGATCTGCTGGACGGAGGCCGGTTCGAGCTCATTTGGGATGTCCCGGCGCAAACCCTCAAAAATGATTTAGTTAAGATACTGATGAATTTCATTGTCATTGCAACCGAAGCAATCCCACGCGGCGGGAAAATCACCGTCACGGTCTCCTCTGAACACGGCAATACCATTATGCGCGTTGCGGCCAAGGGCGAGGCTGCACAAATTAAAGACGAGACGCGCAAAGCTCTAGAAGGGAAGCTTGACGTAGACGCGCTCGATGCCCGTCTGGTTCAACCCTATTACGCAGGACTATTGGTGCGCTCATGCGACGGCCGATTGAGTCTTGATCAGATCGACAATACTGAGGTGGCTCTATGTATCGAGGCGTAAAATCCTGTCCTTGGGCGGCCGTTGATCTTGGAAATGCTCTAGACCCCGTTCACAATTCATTGAATCAGGGAAC
>SMXP01000035.1 GCA_004356335.1 Alphaproteobacteria bacterium
AAACAACAACTTAGGGTCAGGTTTTGATTCTATCAAAACCGGAAAGACCCTAGCATAAAAGCCGTCTGGACGCCGCCGTTCCCTCGGGTTAGACAACAGCCCGGCCTCTTGCTACGCCGGGGCCGCCGATCAACCGTTACAGAGGTTTTGTCCATGCGTCCCTCCGGCCGACAATCGGATGCGCTGCGTCCTATAACGCTTGAACCGGGTTTTGCCAAATACGCGGAAGGCTCCTGTCTCGTGCGGTTTGGCGACACCCACGTCCTGTGCACGGCGAGCATTGAAGATAGGGTGCCGCCGTTCCTGCACAAGACCGGTCAGGGATGGGTCACTGCGGAATATGGCATGCTGCCCCGCTCCACCGGGACCCGCATGAGGCGCGAAGCGAGTGCCGGCAAGCAATCGGGCCGCACCGTTGAAATTCAGCGCTTGATCGGACGGTCGTTACGGGCCGTGGTGGCGCTGGATCGAATGGGCGAACGGCAAATCTCGATCGACTGTGACGTCATCCAAGCCGATGGCGGCACGCGCACCGCCGCCATTACGGGCAGCTGGGTGGCGTTGCGCCAATGTTTCGATTTCATGAAAAAAACCGGTGCGATCGACGACATCCCGGTGACCGATCAAGTGGCTGCCATATCGTGCGGCATTTATGACGGCGTTGCGATCCTTGATCTCGACTATGCCGAAGATTCCGTTGCCCAGACCGATGCCAATTTCGTTATGACCGGGTCGGGCGGAATCGTCGAAATTCAAGCTACTGCAGAGGGTGAGCCGTTCACGGAAGAGCATTTCGCCGAACTTATGCAACTTGCCAAGAAAGGCATAGCCGAACTGCTCGCCTTACAAAAGCAAGCTTTGGACCTTTCTTGAAACGTAACTTGACGAAGAGTTATGACTCTGCCAGTCGAACAACATCAATTTACGGATGAAAAGATTTTGGTGGCGAGCCACAATCCGGGCAAGGTTCGCGAGATCCAAGATCTGTTGCGCCCGTTCGATGTGGTGGCCATTTCGGCGGCCGAACTTGGTTTGGAGGCGCCGGAAGAAACAGGTAGGACATTTACGGAAAACGCCTTGATCAAGGCTTATGCCGCCGCAAAGCAATGCGGTTTTGCCTCGCTGTCCGATGATTCGGGGCTTTGTGTCGAGGCGCTGGACGGCGAGCCTGGTATTCATTCAGCTCGTTGGGCCGGCGCCGAGCGCGATTTTAATCTGGCCATGGCCAAAGTGCATGCTGAGCTTGAAAAGACCGGCACGGATAATCGGCGGGCTTATTTTGTCTGCGCGCTTTGTCTTGTTTGGCCGGAGGGCAAGGCCGAAACTTTCGAAGGCCGTGTTTATGGTACGCTCATATGGCCGCCCAGGGGCGATAACGGCTTCGGCTACGATCCGATGTTCGTGCCGGAGGGGCACCACATCACGTTTGGCGAAATGGAACCGGACAAAAAGCACGCCATGTCCCATCGGGCACGGGCGTTCGAGCAGTTGATCGATGCCTGCTTCAAAGAATTTAAATAACGACCACGCGCTCGCCATCTATATTCACTGGCCCTATTGCGAGCGTATTTGCCCCTATTGCGATTTTAATGTCTATCGCCACCGCGCGGTTGATATGGCGGTGTGGCAACAATCCTATCTCCGCGAATTACAATATTTGAATGAGCTTGTCCCCGGCAGGCGGGTCCAAAGCATTTATTTCGGGGGTGGTACGCCGTCTCTTATGGCGCCGGAGGTTGTCGCTACACTGATTGAGTTCATTGGATCTCAATGGTCGCTCGATGCCGATGCGGAAATATCGCTCGAGGCCAATCCGACCGATGCCGAATCCCAGAGATTCCGGGCGTTTAAATCGGCCGGCGTCAACCGGCTGTCTTTAGGTGTTCAAGCCTTAAATGACGAGGATCTAAAAAAACTGGGGCGCTGGCATACCGCCGATGAGGCGCGCCAAGCCTTTTTCCAGGCACGGGACGCGTTCGATAATGTGTCGATTGATTTGATTTATGCGCGTCCCCAGCAGAGTGCGGACGCTTGGGGCCAAGAGTTGGCAACCGCCTTGGCCATGAACCCCGATCATTTGTCGCTCTACCAATTAACCATCGAGCCGGGCACCGCCTTTGAACGAAATCAGAATAGGGGCACGATCGTTTTGCCCGATGACAATGAAGCGGTCCGGCTATACCAATTGAGCCAGGAAATTTGCGACGCATCTGGGTTTTACGGTTACGAAGTGTCCAATCACGCGCGCGCGGGTTTCGAATCACGCCACAATCTCAGTTATTGGCGATATGGGGATTATGCCGGCATCGGGCCCGGTGCGCATGGTCGATTGTCCGTAGACGGTGTAAAGTATGCAACAATTTCGTGGCGAGATCCGGCTCGCTGGCTTGAGCAAATTGCCCGGCACGGCCGCGGTGTCGAACAGATGACAGCCATTAGCCGAGATGACCAAGCAGCTGAATTGGTTTTGATGGGACTTCGGCTTGATGAAGGCATCTCGTTGTCGCGTTACCGCGACGTGGCGGGCCTGCCGTTTGATGAAATCCGATTAGGCGAACTCGAACAAGACGGCTTTATTACCGTCACACAAACGCGCGTGCGCGTCACCGGCAAAGGCCGCACGGTGCTTAACGCCGTGATTGGACGATTGATGGCTTAAAAGCCGATGGTCTCAAAACTGGTCGGCGCCGGCTCGATCACTTGGAAGCCCTCTCGCGTAACTTCGATCACGGCCAACCCCCGTTCGGCGCGACCATCGGGCCAAAACCGAAACAATCCGTCAATGCCGAAAAAGCCGTTGGGGTCGGTAATCGCCGCCCTGGTAAACCGCCGACCGGATGATTCGTCTGCCAGGGTGGCGGCAAGCATGACGGCATCATAAGCAAGACTGGCAATGCGCGGCGGCATGCGCCCGTAGGACTGGTTGAAACTCTCAGCAAACGCCAATCGGGTTTCCGGTGCCGGCGCGGCAAACCAGCCGCCCAATAAAGACGATTCCCGTACGATTTCCGGATCATCCCATAATCCGGTGCCGAGAAACTTTATGCGCCGGGGGTCCACATCGTAATAGGCCAACATGGGCGCAAGGCTGCGCAAAAGGTTGCCTTGTTCCGGTATCAATACGGCGTCAAATCCCGGCTCGGACCAAATATCCACGTCTTCCAGTCGCGCCAGCGCTTGCTGAGACGCTTGGTCGCCGGCTTCGCGCAAACGCTGCTTTTCCAACTCCAAATCGCTGGCGCGCTGGGTATAGTTGGCCAGACGGCGCACCGGACCGACCACGTAAGACGTGTTGCGTTCGTAGACCTCCGTTTGAACCAGCCGGCCGCCGTACTTGGTCACGCTTTGTTCAAAGACCTGGGCGACCCGAGTGCCGTACTGCCCTTGGGGGATCAAAGCGGCGAAGTTAAGCATGCCCTGGGAGATGGCATATCGTGCGACCGTATCGAGTTCGTTTTCCGGCTGGAAGCTGAGCAAGTAGGCGCCGTCGCCGGCTACGGAAATGTCGGTGGAAAAAGCGATGACGGGCACATTGCTCGCCCGGGCGATCGGCGCGACCGCCGAAACCGACGCCGCAAAAAGCGGCCCCAAAATAAGTTCGGCGCCTTGGCCGATGGCGTCCCGCGCGGCGGCGGCGGCGCCTTGCGCGGTCCCTCCGGTATCCTTAAGAACCAGCAACAGGCTTTCATCGCCCTGATCGAACAAGGCCAATTCGGCGGCATCGCGCAGGGCTTGGGCAAGCTCGCGAATGTCGGGATCTGCAGACCCCAAAGGTAACAGCAGCGCCACTCTTATGGGTTCGGTGTTGGCCATGTGCCGCGGCGTCAGCCAGCGTGATGGATCTGTTACCGTGGGTTGCGGCATGCTGCGTGGTGCGCGGCCGGACGGCTGTACGGCGCAGGCCGCCAGCGCAAAAACCATCAAAACGGAAAGCGACCGCACAACGTGCTGCTTCCAATTGGTGCCGAGACGCGCAAAACTAGAGTGTTTCCAGGAAAAGTGGACACCGGTTTTCCGTCCGGAAACACGATAAATCAATAACTTAGGGTCGGGTTTTGATTCTATCAAAACCGGAAAGACCCTAGCGCCTTCCCGGCGACGCGACAAAAAAGACAATGAATAAGACACGCCAAACCCCTCAGACTGCGGAACAACCCCTATGGCAGACTATCGTCGCCAAGTTGCAAAGTAAACTTGAGCCCGGTCTCTACATCGTGGCGACGCCGATCGGTCATCTTAGCGACATTACCCTGCGGGCCCTTAATGCGCTCAGTTTGTGCGACGTCATTTATTGCGAAGACACGCGCGTTACAAAAAAACTATTGGCCGCATACAATATTCGCAAAACCATGCATGCCTATCATGACCACAATGCGGCGCGGCGCCGGCCGCAGATTTTAAAACGCTTGCAGGCGGGCCAGGCGGTTTGTCTGGTCAGCGATGCGGGCACGCCGCTCATTTCCGATCCCGGCTACAGGCTGGTCAAGGACGCGATCGAGCATGGCCAGACGGTGATCAGCTTACCGGGCGCGTGCGCCCCGATTGTTGCACTCACCCTGTCGGGACTGCCGACCGATCGTTTTTGCTTTGCCGGTTTTCTGCCGACCAAATCGGGCGCCCGAAAACGGGTGGCGGCGGATTTGGCGGCCTTTTCGGGCACGCTGATTTTTTTCGAATCGCCCCGCCGACTGGCGCGGTCGCTGGGCGATTTATGCGAAATTCTGGGGCCGCGCCCCGCGGTGATTGCCCGCGAACTGACCAAACGCTTCGAGCAGCTCAGCCGCGGCCCGCTGGACGAACTGGCGGCCGCGGTGGCGGAGGCCGGCCCGCCCAAAGGCGAAGTGGTCATCCTTGTCGGCCCGGCGGAAAATCGGGACGGCGCCGCAGACGACGCCGAGCCGCGCGCCCGTGCGGCGCTTGTCGACGCGCTCAAAACCTTGTCGACCAAGGATGCCGCGGCCCAGGTGGCCCGGCGCATCGGCCTGCCGCGCAAGCAAGTCTATGACATGGCGCTTGCCCTCAAGGACCGGCGCTCGCCATGACCGGCCCCCCAAGCACCGTCAACAAGCGCACGGCCAACAAGCGTGCCGCGGAACGGCGCGGCCGGGGGGCCGAATGGCTCGCCGCGGCGATCCTGATGGCCAAAGGCTATCGCATCCTTGCCCGGCGTTACCGCAACGGGGCCGGTGAAATCGACCTGATTGCCCGGAAAAGGGGGCTTGTTGCCTATGTGGAGGTGAAATACCGGGCGCGCCGAGCGGCCGCCCCGTTTGCCGTGGCGGAGCGCCAAAAGCAGCGGATTCGACGCGCGGCGGCGCTGTTTTTGGCCCATAACCCAAGCCTGGCTGCGTTTGATCAACGGTTCGATGTGCTGGTGGTGTCGCGCTTTTCACTGCCGCAACACATTAAGAATGCTTGGTAACCATATGGATTTGGTCCGGATTCTTTATGTTAGAGTGCCAAGTGATTCGGTTTGGTTCGGTTAGCACTGATGGATGGCCCCATGCATTATCTTCCTTTTTCAATTCAATTCGGCACTATTTCCCGGCTTTTTTCCATTTTTGTCATGTTGGTGGCAGGCATGTCGCTTTCAGGCTGTATTGCGGCGGCGGTTGTGGCCGGCGCGTCGGCCACCGGTGTGATGATTGCCCAAGAGCGCACATTCGGCACCGCTTTTGACGATTCGACCGCGGATATGGATATCCAGATGCGGCTCGAAAAAGCCGGCGGCAAGGCCATGGGCAACGTCAATGTGGACGTCCATGACGGCCTGGTTCTGCTCACCGGTACCGTGCCGCGTCCGGAAGACAGGGTGACGGCGGCCCGGGTCGCCTGGGACACGAACTCGATTAGCGAAGTGATCAACGAATTGGAAGTCCGCGACGGCTCGCGCTTCTTGCGCTTGCCTAAGGATCGTTGGATCTCAACCCGTGTGCGCAGTTCGTTTATGGTGGCCAGCCAGGTCAGGAACATAAATTTCGGCGTCGAGACCATCGATGGCACGGTCTATCTATTCGGCATCGCCCGGAGCCAGAGCGAGCTCGACGTGGCGATCGCCCGGGCGCGCCGGATCGGCGGTGTCAAGCAGGTGGTCAGTCATGTGCGCATCAAGCCTGCGCCGCCCCGGCAATCCCTGCCGCAACCGGTTACCGTCGGCCAACTTTAGGCGGCAACTCCGTCCGCAGACCTGACCATCCTGACCATCCTGATCTCCTAGCGACCTGCACGGCCGGTTTGTGCTACCTATTGGGCGCGCTGTCTTGGCTGGCGGCGGTTGGCGTGCCAAGCCATTGGAACAAGTGAGAAGTCCTTACATGGTTTTGACCGTAGCCATTCAAATGGATGCGATCGATAAGATCGACATTGATGGGGATTCGACCTTTGCCCTGGCGTTGGAAGCGCAGGCCCGGGGGCATCGTCTATATTATTATTTGACTCGCCAAATGAGCATGATGGACGGCCGGGTTTATGCCATGCTCCGTCCCCTGACGGTCCGGCGCGAGCAGGGCAATCATTTCACCTTAGGTGACGAGAAGGTGTGCGATCTTGCCGCGATGGATGTGGTCATGATGCGGCAGGATCCGCCCTTCGACATGAGTTACATCACCGCCACCCATCTATTGGAGCGGATCCATCCGGAAACGCTGGTGGTCAACGACCCGGCCCATGTGCGCAATGCTCCGGAAAAACTTTTCGTGACCTTGTTCGACGGCGTCATGCCGCCCACGCTGATTTCCAGCGACGAACAGGAAATCAAAGCGTTTCGTAAGAAACACGGAGATATCATCGTCAAGCCTTTATATGGCAATGGCGGTGCGGCGGTGTTCCGTGTCCGGCCGGATGATGAAAACCTAAACGCCCTGTTGGAATTGTTTGCCGAAAATTACCGCGAACCGATTATCACGCAAGCCTATGTGCCGGCGGTGCGCCAGGGTGACAAGCGCATCATTTTGGTCGACGGTGAGCCGGTGGGCGCCCTCAATCGCATTCCGGCAGAGGGCGAATCGCGCTCCAACCTGCATGTCGGCGGCACGCCGGCCAAAACCCAACTGACCAAACGCGAACGGGAAATCTGCCGCATCATCGGCCCGGAACTCAAAAAGCGCGGACTGATCTTTGCCGGCATCGACGTGATCGGCGATTACCTGACCGAGATCAATGTCACCTCGCCCACCGGCATTCAGGAGATCGAACGGTTCGACGGCACCAATATCGCCGGCCTCATCTGGGATGTCGTCGAGGCGAAGAGGTGAGGAAACCAAAAAAGCCGACCGGCACCCGGATTTGTTCCCTAAATGTTCTTGATTTGCCCGTAATGCGCGACTAGAGTGTTTCCAGGAGTGAAGACCGTCCTTGCCAAGGTCAATCGATCCGGTGGATCGATTGAAGGGATGAACGGACACCGGTTTTCCGTCCGGAAACACGACAAAACAATAACTTAGGAAGGACCCTAGGGTAAGGGTTAACCAAAACAGGGGCGCGCATGATTGCACGGGTCTATACGGTCGCTTTCCAAGGCATTGAGGCGCGTGAGGTCGACGTGCAGGTCCATCTGACCGGCGGCCTGCCCGGGTTTAGCGTGGTCGGCTTGGGCGACAAGGCGGTGGCGGAAAGCCGCGATCGGGTGCGCGCGGCCCTATCGGCCATGGGCCTGAGTCTGCCGCCCAAGCGCATCACGGTCAATTTGGCGCCGGCCGATCTGCCCAAAGAAGGCAGCCATTACGATCTGCCCATCGCCTTGGGCCTTATGGTGGCGTTGGGCGTGCTGCCCGGCGACAGCCTGTCTCGCTACACGGCCCTGGGCGAGTTGGCGCTGGACGGCCGGATCAGTCCGGTCGCCGGCACGTTGCCGGCGGCGATCGCCGCCCATGGTGCCGGCCGGGGGCTCATCTGCCCCAAAGATTGCGGACCGGAAGCGGCCTGGTCGGGATTGGACGATGTGTTGGCGCCGGCCTCTCTGATCCAGATCGTCAATCATTTCAAAGGCAGCCAAGTCCTGTCTCCGCCCGAGCCGGGCGCCACTCTGGCGCGCCGGAAGCAGCCGGATCTTGCGGACATTAAGGGCCAGGAAAGCGCCAAGCGCGCTTTGGAAGTGGCCGCCGCCGGCGGTCATAATTTGCTCATGATCGGCCCGCCGGGGGCCGGCAAGTCCATGCTGGCGCAGCGCCTACCGGGTATTTTGCCGCCCTTGTCGCCGGCCGAGATGCTCGATGTCAGCCTGATCCACTCGATTGCCGGGCTGATCGAACAGGGCCGCATCGGTCAGGACCGGCCGTTCCGCACACCGCATCATTCGGCCAGCATGGCCGCCATGGTGGGCGGTGGCCGGCGCGTCATGCCGGGGGAAGTGTCGCTCGCCCATTTGGGCGTGTTGTTCCTCGATGAATTGCCGGAATTTTCCCGCCAAGTGCTCGATTCCTTGCGCCAGCCTTTGGAAAGTGGCGAGGCGGTGATCGCCCGGGCCAATGCCCATGTCACCTATCCCGCGCGCATCCAGCTGGTTGCCGCCATGAATCCGTGCCGCTGCGGCTATGCCCATGAATTGGGCCGGACCTGCCGGCGCGGCGCCCATTGCATCCAGGACTATCAATCAAAGATTTCCGGGCCCCTGATGGATCGGATCGATCTGCACATCACCCTGCCGCCGGTCAGTGCGGCGGATTTGACCTTGCCGCCGCCGTCGGAAGGCAGCGCGCAGGTGGCGGCCCGTGTCGCTCAAGCCCGTGACATACAGACCGCACGTTACGCCGCCTACGACACGCTAGCCTCGACCAATGCCCAGGCCGACGGCAAAGTGCTCGAGGCGGTGGCGGCGCCCGACGGCGAGGGCCGCGCGCTTCTGGCCGATGCGGTGGATGCCATGAGACTGTCGGCACGGGGCTATCACCGGGTGTTACGCGTGGCGCGGACGCTGGCGGATTTGGCCGGCGCCCCTGACGTGCGCCGCGGCCACATCGCCGAAGCGCTCAATTACCGCCAGCCGGCCCAAGCCGCTTTGATGGCCGCCGC
>SMXP01000036.1 GCA_004356335.1 Alphaproteobacteria bacterium
ACGCGAGGAAAACACAACTGTGTCGCCCTTCTCCAGAAATATGTGGGGATTGTTGCCATCCACAATGCGCGACAAAGCGGCGCGGGGTTCGGCCTGGCTTCCGGTGCACAAGTACAAGACTTTGTCTCTAGGTAAAAAGCCGGCATCCTTGTCCGACAAAATTGTCGGAAAATCTTGTAACAGACCGACCGACCGCGCCGCATCGACCATCCTATGCATGGAACGGCCGACCAAACAAAGTTGCCGATCGTGAATCCGGGCCACGTGGGCAATGCTTTCAAGGCGCGCCACATTCGACGCGAAACACGTCACGATGACGGCTCCGTTCAATTCTCCTATAAGTTCGATCAAGCTGTCGCGAACATCCGCTTCCGATCCCGCATGGCCCGGCACGAAAACGTTTGTCGAATCGCACACCATGGCGGTGACGCCTTTCTCGCCGAATTCTCGAAGATAAGATTCGTCCGACAGCTCGCCGATCAGGGGATCGGGATCAAGTTTCCAGTCTCCGGTATGAAGCACCCGACCCAGCGGTGTTTCGATGGCCAGGGCATTAGACTCAGGGATCGAATGGGTGAGCGTGACAAACTCTATTTCGAATGGCCCCAACGTTATTCGCCCACCCAGCGGCACAATTGTTATATCCGGATCGCGATGAAAATTTGCATCGTTAAGCTTGCCTCTCACGAGTTCTGCGGTAAACGGAGTCGCGAAGATCGGGCATTCGAGCATGGACCATAATGATGCGACCGCTCCAATATGATCTTCATGGCCGTGGGTTAGAACAAGGCCCAATATGTTGTCTTTACGCTGAACAATATAGTCCGGATCTGCCATGATCAGGTCTATACCGGGCGTACGTTGGTCGGCGAATGTCACGCCGAGATCGACAATAATCCATTGCCGATCATCAGCCGGTCCATAGCCATAAAGATTCAGATTCATACCGATTTCGCCCGATCCGCCAAGCGGCAGAAATACGAGCTCGTCGTCAGGTGATGGTGTGGGGCGTGCGGCCATCGGTCTCCTTAACACACAATTGATTAGGTTTTTTCATTGCGTTCATAGAGAATGCGCAGGCCCTCGATTGTGAGGTCTTCCTCAACGTACTCAATGATCGCGGTACTTTCACAGAACAGGCGGGACAAACCTCCCGTGGCAATGACCGTTGCCGATTCGCCATATTCCTCCTCAATGCGCGCCACAAGCCCCTCGATCATGCCGATGTAACCCCAAAATACGCCTGACTGCATGGCCTGAACAGTGCTGCGGCCAATCACTTTGTCCGGGCGTTCCACCGTAATCGGCGGTAATTTGGCGGCAGCCATATGCAAGGCCTCAACCGACAAATTGACTCCCGGCGCTATGACGCCACCTTCATAGGCGCCATCCGGCGCTATGATGTCCAATGTGGTCGCCGTCCCGAAATCCAAAACGATCAGCGCGCCGCTGAATTTTGCGTGAGCCCCTACCGCATTGGCCAGCCGGTCGGCGCCGACGGCGGACGGCTCATCGATCCTGACATCAAGGCCAAGAACCACTTGCGGTGATCCGACAATCAGCGGATGGCATTTCAAAACTTTTTCACAGAGTTGGGTTAAGTTCGGCAGTGCCGGGGGGACAACGGACGAGATGATGGCGGCATGAATAGTCGAAAGCGCGAGCCCATCAAACGTTAAAACTTGGTTCAACCAAACCGAATACTCATCGGCGGTCCGTTGCCCGTCGCTGCTGATTCGCCACTTTCCCTTGAGCTCAGTGCCATCATATACGGCAAAGACCGTATTGGTATTTCCTGCGTCGATGACCAACAACATGATCTCAATCCTTACAAGAGCGCGGCGTCTCAAAGAATATATCAGCCGCCGCGATTTTGCGTGTCTCACCGTCCGGCAGGCGCAGGATCAGCTCCCCGCCGGGTGCCAGCGTTTCGAAACGACCGCTTAGTGTCTCCTGCGGCAGGTGCGCCGTCATCACTTTATCAAGACCCGCCGCATTCTTGAGCCAAGCATTTCGCACCGGCGCGAATCCCATTTTCCGCCACGTCTCATACCAAACGGCAAAGCATCTATCGAGATCTTCCAGTGCCGCTTCAGGCTGCGGCGCTTTGCCTGCGTTGCAGGCGGCAATAGAGGTTGAAGGATAATCCGTGTTTTGGGGATGATGAGCAAGGTTGATGCCGATCCCAATAGCCAGGGCGTCAACGCGACCCGCCTCGGTCTGGCATGTCTCCAAAAGAATACCCGCCACCTTGTGCTCGTCAAGCAACACGTCGTTTGGCCACTTCAACGTAATTCTGTCCTCAGGTAAGTATTGTTTCAAGACATCCGCCACAGCCAATGCGGTGACAAAAGAAAGCTGCCCGGCCTCGCGCACAGCGCAGCCCGGCTGAAGCAGCAAAGTACAGAACAGATTTCCCAAGTGTGAGATCCAACGTCGGTTCTGCCGGCCGCGTCCTTCCGTTTGGGTTGCCGAAACGATCCAGGTCGGTTTCGTGACGCCCGCTTCCACTAAGCGCCGCGCTTTCGCATTGGTGCTGTCAATGGTGTCGAACGTCTTAAGTTCGTAGCCTGAGGGAAGCGATGACATCATCCATCCCCTACCTGATTACAAAAAAAGCGACTTCGCGACATATTCCGTCATGCGCAGCAACGGATTTGCAAAGACCAAATAAAACAAAATAAACAAGGTCGACGTAACCAGCACCATGCGCATGGACTTGGACATGGGTTGCTCAAACGGTTCGGCGGGCTCATCGAAATACATAATTTTCACGATGCGCACATAATAGTAAGCGCCAACGACGCTGGCCAAAAGGCCAATGATCGCAAGGCCATAAAGCTCTGCCTGTATAGCGGCTCTGAACACGAAAAACTTAGCCGCAAAGCCGGCCAAAGGCGGCATTCCGGCGAGCGAGAATAATAAAACCAGCAGGGCCATAGCCATGAGCGGCTGATTGCGCGACAGACCCGCAAGTTCCTCAATATGCTCCACCATGCCTTCCTTCCGCCGCATGGAGAGAATGCACGCAAATACACCGAGGGTCATGGCTAAATAGATCATCAGATAAATCAAGACGCTGGCCACACCTCCTACTGTGCCGGCCGCAACGCCGACCAGGATGTATCCCATATGCCCGATCGACGAATAGGCCATGAGCCGCTTGATATTGGTCTGGCCGATGGCGGCGAAGGCGCCGACGGTCATGCTCAAGATCGAAATTACAATGATGATTTGCTGCCACTCGGGCACAACCGTCCCATCCTGACCAAGGAAGGGCCCCATCAGAACCCGAACGAACAGCAACATGGCGGCGATTTTAGGAGCCCCCGAAAATAAAGCGGTGACCGGTGTCGGCGACCCTTCGTAGACGTCGGGTGTCCACATATGAAACGGCACGGCGGAGACTTTGAATGCCAACCCGGCACACAGAAAGACCAATCCAAAAATCACACCAAGTCCCATTTCGCCGGGCACAATAACGTGGCGAAGCACGTCGAAATTCGTCGTACCGGTGAAGCCGTAAATCAGCGAACAACCGTACAGAAGCAATCCGGAAGACAGCGCGCCGAGCACAAAATATTTCAGCCCGGCTTCCGTGGACCTCAGACTATTGCGATTAAAGGCCGCCAGTACGTAGAGGGCCAAACTCTGCAATTCGATACCCATATAAAGAAAAATGAGATCGTTGGCCGACACCATCATGCTCATGCCGAGGGTGGCGAACAAAATGAGGAGGGGAAATTCGAAGCGCTCGATCTTTTGGCTACGAAGGAATCCCAGTGACATGATAACAGCGACCGCAGAGCCCAAATAAACCAAAACTTTGCCGAACTTGGCGAAGGGATCCACCACAAATCCATCGCCAAAGCCGACAAACCGTCCGTTGGGCTGGGCAAGCACCAAAATTGCCGCCATCAGCAATATGGCTACCGAACCCCATGCCACGAGTCGCGTCGAGCTATTGCCGCGAAACACGCCAAGCATAAGCAAGGCCATGGCACCAATTGCCATAAGCATTTCCGGATATGCCAGAGTTAGGCTTGCCGCCAAATCCCCACTTGCGCTGCCGCTCGCAACATCCATTACGTGTCGTTACCTATTCGTTACGGTTAAAGCTTGATACGCCTCTAGAGCGGCGTTAAAATTCCCGATCAAATTCTCCACCGACGCATTGGTAATATCGAAAACAGCAGCGGGATAAAAACCGAGAAACAATGTTGCGATGATAAGCGGAATAAACACGCCGATTTCGCGGCGACTTAAATCGCTTATCGACATCAGTGATTCTTTCTCCAGATCGCCGAATATCACTCTTCGGTAAGCCCAAAGCATATAAGCCGCACTCAAAACCACACCGGTCGATGCCAACAGAGCAATTGTCGTATTAACCTGATATACGCCGATAAGGACGGCAATCTCACCGATAAACCCGCTGGTGCCGGGCAAACCGACATTCGCCAAAGCGAAAAGCATAAAGATAGCCGCATAGATCGGCATGCGATTTACCAACCCGCCATAGGCGTCGATCCGCCTCGTGTGCATACGGTCATACACAACACCGACAATCAGAAATAATGCGGCAGAAATCACACCATGACTCAGCATTTGAAAGATGCCGCCCTGAATACCCTGAACGTTCAGCGTAAAAATCCCAATCGTGACAAATCCCATATGGGCCACGGAGGAATAGGCAATCAGCTTCTTTAAGTCCTCCTGCATTAGGGCGACCAGCGACGCATAGATCACCGCCACAACGCTTATGATGAAAATGAAGGGCGTAAAGAAATCCGATGCTACCGGAAACATCGGCAACGAGAAGCGGAGAAAACCGTAACCGCCCATTTTTAGAAGGACCGCAGCGAGAATAACCGAACCCGCCGTTGGCGCTTCCACATGGGCATCGGGTAACCACGTATGGAACGGCCACATGGGCAGCTTGACGGCGAAAGAAGCGAAAAAAGCGAGCCACAACCAAGTTTGCAGATCGGCCGGAAATTGATACTCCATCAGTGTCGGAATGTCGGTGGTTCCGGCTATCACATACATGGTGATGAGTGCCACCAGCATCAGAACCGATCCAAGCAATGTATAGAGAAAGAACTTGAACGACGCATATGTGCGTCCCGGCCCGCCCCACATACCGATGATCAGAAACATCGGTATCAGACCACCTTCGAAAAACAGATAAAAAAGCACGAGATCAAGCGAACAGAAGACACCAATCATAAGCGTTTCCAATAGGAGAAACGCAATCATATATTCCTTGACGCGATCGGTTATGGATTCCCAGCTTGCCACTACGCAAATTGGCATGAGAAACGTGGTGAGAATAATAAACAGAACCGAGATTCCGTCGACGCCCAAATGGTAGGTGATATTGTCGCCAAGCCATTCTCTTTTTTCTTCAAATTGGAAATCGGCAATGCTCGGATCAAAACTCGCCAACATAAAGACTGATGTTAGAAAAGTCCCCAGCGTGGTCCACAGCGCGACGTAACGGGCATTGCGATTGACTATATTCTTCTCGCCATTAATGATGGCGATAAACAGGGCGCCAACCAGAGGCAAAAACGTGATGACGGAGAGCCAAGGAAACATCAAAAAGCCCCCACAGATCTTACGTAATAATAGGTGACAAAGAGCGCGATCCCGATCAACATGACAAAGGCATAGTGATAGACATAACCGGTTTGAACTTTGACAATGCGCCGCGTTGTCGCCAGCACACTAGTCGCCACGCCATCGGGGCCGAAACCATCAATCAACCAACCGTCGCCTTGCTTCCATAAAAAGTGCCCCAATTTTTTCGTTGGTTCGACAAATAGAAAATCGTAAATTTCGTCGAAGTACCATTTGTTCAAAAGAAACCGGTAAAGAATGCCATTGTTGTCGGCGATGCGTTGCGGTATGTCGGGTCGCCTTATGTACCAATGATAAGACCAGACAAGCCCGACAAGCATCATAGCGAAAGGTCCCCACACGACCCATCGAGGCAAAGCGGGGCCATCGGCCATGCCTGCCACTGCATGCTCGTCGCCAACAAACAGAAGGGCCTCTTGCCAGAAATGTTCTTGTCCGGCGCCGACAAAGAATGAATGGAACGCCGCCCCGGCAAAGACCGCTCCTAGGGCCAGGATAATCAGCGGGATCATCATTACGGCGGGCGATTCATGAGCCTGTTCAAGGGCTTGTTGGCCAGCGCGTGACTTGCCGAAGAATGTCATGAATATGACGCGCCACGAGTAAAACGATGTCATAGCCACCGCCGTTAAACCCATCCAAAAAGCAAACAAACCCGGCGCCGTTGCCGCTTCATAGGCGGTCTCGATGATGACATCCTTGGATACGAACCCGGCAAAGCCCACAATGGTGTACGGTATCCCAACACCGGTGATCGCCAACGTGCCGATGATCATAAGGCCGGCGGTCCACGGTAATTGTTTTGCCAGCCCGCCCATCTTTCGCATGTCCTGTTCGTCGCCCAGACCGTGAATGACGGAGCCGGCGCCCAAGAACAAAAGGGCCTTGAAGAACGCATGGGTGAAAAGATGGAACATGGCCGCGTCATAGGCGCCAACGCCCGCCGCAAAGAACATGTAGCCCAATTGACTGCACGTCGAATACGCAATGACGCGCTTAATGTCATACTGCACGAGCGCCATCGTGGCGGTAGCGAATGCGGTAACCGCTCCGACCACCGCCACCACCGCAAGCGCGCCCGGTGCATATTCGAAAAGGTAGGAGCATCGACAAACCAGAAAGACACCTGCGGTCACCATGGTGGCCGCATGAATCAGTGCCGATACCGGCGTCGGCCCCTCCATGGCATCGGGCAGCCAAGTATGCAACAGAAACTGGGCCGACTTGCCCATCGCCCCCATAAACAGCAGCAAACAAATGGTGGTTAGAATATCGAACTGTTGTCCCAGGAATTCGAATTCACGACCGGCCATGCTGGGCGCCATGGCAAACACGGTATCGAAATCAACCGATCCGAAAACAAAGAAAATTGCCATGATGCCGAGGGCAAATCCGAAATCGCCCACTCGATTGACAATAAAGGCCTTGATCGCTGCCGCGTTGGCCGACGGCTTCTTGTACCAAAAGCCGATCAACAAGTAAGACGCCAGGCCAACGCCTTCCCAACCAAAGAACAATTGCAGAAAATTGTCCGCCGTGACCAACATCAGCATGGCAAAGGTAAACATGGACAATAAAGCGAAGAACCGCGGCCTGTAGGGGTCGTGACTCATATATCCGACGGAATATATATGAACCATCGACGACACGGTGTTCACCACGACAAACATCACAACGGTGAGCGTATCGACCCGTATCGCCCAATCCGCTTCCAAGGCGCCAACGTCAAACCATGTGAAGAAAATCACAGCTTGTTCAGGAACATTACCGGCCACGGCCACTTGATAGAAGGCGATAAAGGACAACAGCGCAGTCAGCACCATAAGCGTACAAGTGACGATCCCGGAGCCGCGAGGACCCAACCACTTGCCGAACAATCCAGCCGCTAGGGCTCCGATAGCCGGAAGCAGAACAATGGTTTGATAGAGCATCTAGCCGCCGCCTCTTAGCCCTTCATAAGATTGATGTTTTCAACATCAATATCGCCGCGATTACGAAAATAAACGACCAAGATCGCCAACCCCACGGCTGCCTCTGCCGCAGCGACGGTCAGAACAAATAAGGCAAAGACCTGACCGACGAGATCGCCCAAAAATGCCGAGAACGCTACCAAATTAATGTTTACCGCAAGCAGCATAAGCTCGATGGACATCAAAATAATGATGACATTCTTCTTGTTGAGAAAGATGCCGAAGATTCCGAGCGTGAAAATAATCGCCGCTACCGACAAATAATTACCCAAGCCGATTTCCATTGTTATGCCCCTAAATGCCCTGACCTGGTCTGACGGTCACCTTTTCCACACCATCTTCCCGCCTACGATTCACTTGATCGGAAATATTTTGCTTTTTTACGCCTTCGCGGGATCTAAGGGTTAAGACGATGGCGCCAATCATTGCAATCAGAAGAATGATCCCCGCCGCCTGGAAGAGAAAAATATAATTGGTATATAAGATATCGCCCAGCGCGCCCGTATTGGTTCTCGTTGCCACGCTAGGGATTGGATGAGCCGCCAAACCAGCGGTCTCGGGTGTGACGATCGCTATACCCGCAACCAACAAAAGTTCGCCGAGAATGATCAATCCAATAACCACCCCGGTCGGTAGATATTGGAGAAAACCTCGACGCAGTTCGACAAAATCAATGTCAAGCATCATGACGACAAAAAGAAACAAGACGGCAACCGCTCCGACATAAACCACAACCAAAATCATGGCGATAAATTCCGCACCAAGCAGAACAAACAGACCCGCCGCACTAAAAAATGCAAGTATCAGAAAGAGCACGGAATGCACCGGATTGCGCGCGGCAATGACCATAAAAGCCGCGCCGACCAGAACAGTGGAAAACACATAAAACGCTATGGCTTGTAAGATCATTCCGTGCCGTTGCTCGCAAAATTTTCCGGTTTTATCGATAGCTGATTTGACATGACTGAAATAACGCGCCTTAGAGCGTTTCCGAACTTAACAGAATCGCGAAAACGCTCTTGGTCCTTGTTTGGTCGCATTTTCTTAACGCGAACCGGTGTCCACTTCGCTCGAAAATGCTCTTGGTCTTTGTTTTGTCGCGCATTCGAACCCAAAAACCGCGTACACTTTTTGTGAATGCGCTCTAGTCTTA
>SMXP01000037.1 GCA_004356335.1 Alphaproteobacteria bacterium
CCGGACGGAAAACCGGTATCCACTTTTCCTGGAAACACTCTAGGGGTCATAATTTTGTCCGAAATTCACCATATGAAAGGGTTAGAGACCTGCTGGAAATAGGGAAGATGGCGAGAGCTGACATCTAATGGCATCGCTTAACCGAGAGTCAACACCGGCGGCGGCCAACGGAACATCGCCGCCAAAGCCGCACAGCGAAGGTTTTCTGGTTCGCGGTCGGCAAGCCGTGCGCCGAGCCTGGCGCGGCTGGCGTCGCAGCACCGGCGCTCCTATCGCAGGCAATATTGCCGCCGATTTGCCGGATCGCGATCTTGCCCTTGTGCGCCAACAGATTGATACCTGCCTTGCGGCGCGCGGCGGCGAGGTTTCCGCGCGGGCCATCGCGGCCGATCTGGGGCGCGCCTATATTGGCCTCAATGAAACAGGTCGCTGGCGCTTTTTCGATCTTCTGGCGCGCGATTACAAAGCGGATCGTGATGCTTTAACTGCGGCTGCGGCCGCTTTGCAGGCGGCAACCGACGATGCGACCTTTGCTGACACGCAAAAGCAAATGCGCCATGCCCTAATACCGCCGAGATTGAGGTTGCTCAAGCAATTCAACGGTCTTGAGGAAGGCGTGAAATTCTTGGTCGATCTGCGCGCCGATTTGATGGAGATTACCCGCCGACACGGCACGGATCCTGAATTCCAAGCATTAAATCGTGAACTTTATGAACTGTTATCGTCTTGGTTCGACGTGGGGTTCCTCGAGCTACGCCGTATTACGTGGGAAGCCCCCGCGTCGCTGCTTGAAAAGCTGATTGTTTATGAGGCGGTTCACGAAATTCGATCATGGGAGGATCTCAAAAACCGGCTTGATTCGGATCGCCGGTGTTACGCGTTTTTCCATCCAAGCATGCCCAACGAGCCTTTGATTTTTGTCGAAGTAGCCTTGGTGAAAGGCATGGCGGATCAAATACAAACCCTGCTTGATGAATCACAGCCAGCCGCCGATCCGGCCACGGCCGACACGGCGATCTTC
The DNA here is from genome assembly GCA_004356335.1 of Alphaproteobacteria bacterium. Taxonomy (GTDB): domain Bacteria; phylum Pseudomonadota; class Alphaproteobacteria; order SMXP01; family SMXP01; genus SMXP01. Next base: position 1,022 of record SMXP01000037.1, read on the forward strand.
TATTCCATTTCAAATGCACAAGACGGTCTTGCGGGAGTGAGCTTTGGCGACTTTCTGATTAAGCGTGTTGTTTCCGAGCTCACTCGTGAATTTCCAATGCTTAAGACATTTGCCACTTTGTCGCCGATTCCGGGTTTGAGAGCTTGGCTCGAAACGGCTTTTGACCAGGGCGATTTGACGCTTGAGGCCGCACAGGCCGAAACAATCGGCCGTCTCAACGGCAATAGTGATCCGACAATTTATCTCATGGCGTTATTCGAGCAATCGGATTGGCTTACCGATGACACTATTGCCGAACAAATACGGCCCATCCTTATGCGACTTTGCGTGACGTACATGTTAACGACCATAACCGATCGCATGGGGCGGAAGCGAGCGGTGGATTCCGTGGCGCATTTTCACTTGAGCAATGGAGCGCAAATTGAGCGGCTGAACTGGAAAGCGGACCTTTCCCAAAAAGGCCGCCGTCAATCGGCCGGTCTCATGGTCAATTATCTCTATAGACTTAGTGATATCGAACGAAATCACGAAGAGTATAAAGGCGCGGGCAAAATCAATTGCGCCGGGGCCATAAAGAATTTGGCTTAGAGCGCATTTTCAAGCGAAGTGGACCCCGGTTCGCGTTAAGAGTGAGGCTGGCATACAACCGAACGCGACCAAACAAGGACTAAGAGCGCATTCAGGAAAAGTGGGTACCGGTTTTCCGTCCGAATGCGCGATAAAACAAGGACTAAGAGCGCTCTTTCATGAACGAACGGACACGGATCGGCCCCATTGAGGTCCCCGATAACCCCGTCCCGCCGGGCGGTGTGTTTCGCTGGCTTCAAAGGGAGGGCGCGACGCGACTGCGTTATGCGCTGTGGCACGGGTCGGTGGCAAACGGGACGGCAACGCTGAGGGGAAGTGTGGTCATTGTGCCGGGCCGAACGGAATTCATCGAAAAGTATTTCGAAGTCATAAGCGAATTAATCGAGCGCGGCTTTGCCGTCGCGATCCTGGACGTTCGTGGACAGGGCCTATCGTCCCGTGCGCTGCCGGACCGGCGCAAGGGACATGTGGACGATTTCGAGGATTACGCGGGCGATCTTGATGCTTGGATGACCCAGGTGGTCGCCCCTGAGCTGCCACCGCCGTTTACCCTGTTGGCCCATTCCATGGGCGGTAACATTGCCTTGCGCCATCTGCAACGGCAGGGCGGTGTGTTTGATCGTGCGGTCCTCACATCGCCCATGACCGGCCTACGGTTCGATCCATTGTTGCCGTCCATTGTGGAAATGATGGTTCGAACGGGCATCCTATTCTTGGGAAAGCACGCTGATCTACCGGCCGGCGCCCGCTCCGATCCGCTTGTGGAACGTTTCGAACACAATGTCGTCACGCGGGACCGGCGGCGATTTCACCGAACCCTGTCCCTTCTGCAATCGGAACCGAAGCTTGCTTTGGGACCGCCCACCTTGGGTTGGCTCGATGCGGCAATGAAGTCCGTGCGATATGTGATGATGCCGCGAAATGCCCAATCTATCTCCGTACCCGTCCTCTTGGTCAGTGCGGCCCATGACAGAATTGTCGATATTCGGTCCCACGCAAAGCTGGCGGCTTTGCTGCCTCATTGCGAATGGCTGACGATCGATCGGTCAGAACATGAAATCCTGATCGAAACCGACGATAAACGCGCTCAATTTTGGGCCGCGTTCGATCGATTCGTCGGCTTGTGACCCTTGGCCATATGCCGCTACGGCCCTCGTTGGGCAATGATGATTACAGGTGAAACGTGCCCCTGTTCAAGGTTAGCCAGCATATTATCAAACTTGCGTTTTCCAAGTGGCCCCATAAGAAGATGCAGGCCCAACGGCGCTGGCCCCTGCTTTACCGCTTGCAGACTTTGCCGAAAGAACGCAATGGCAAAATCTTTGCGATCTTCGATCTCCCGGACTTGGAATCCCGCGTTCTCAAGCAACATCGCCGTTTCATCGGGACTCGTCAGGTGGCTCGTTTCGGCGGTGTCGGCCCAAGGGACGGGGTAAATCAGACCGTCCCGCTGGCCTTTCATGACATCGTAGACACAGAATATGGCATCGGGCTTTAACACCCGGGCCACTTCACCATAAAGACCTGCGCGGTCGCGAATGTTCATGGCGACGTGTAAGGTGAGGGCCCCATCGAAATGTGCTTCATCGAACGGCATGTTAAGCGCACTGGCCACTTCATAGGTCGCTTGTCGGTCAAGACCGGTGCGCGCCGCCAGCTCGCGAGCCACCTCAATATAATCCGGAGTCAAGTCGATGCCGGTAACGCGACAGCCATATTGGGACGCGAGATATCGCGTGGCGCCGCCAATGCCGCATCCCACATCAAGAATATGTTGGCTATTTGAGACCGACATTTTTGCCACCACATATTCAGTGGCCGGCCGGCCGCCAATGTGGAACTCATCAACCGGGGCCAGATCGTCGGGTGTCAGATTGTCTAAATCGACGCCTTTGGTTTCAAGGGCTTTGAGTATTCGGGTGAGCAGATCCGGCACACCGTAATGGTTGGCCACAGCACTTTCGAGATTGTCCATTGATCCGCTTATTGAATGCTACGTGTTACACGACATGTCTTTTGCCAATCAGCCATGGGCTGCCTGAGACAGAATCTCCAAGGCCTCACCATGAAGCTTCTCATTTGCGGCTGCCAGCACTTGTCCACCTTGATAAGGCGGGGCACCTCGCCAGTCCGTCACCTTACCGCCGGCCGCGTGGATAATGGGAATAAGCGCTTGAATATCGTAAGGCGCCAAATTCGCTTCGACCACCAAATCGATCGTGCCGGCGGCCAAAAGACAATAGCCATAACAATCAAGCGAATAACGGCTCAAACGGCACCGCTGTTCAAGCTCATCGAATGCGCGCCTTTCCGTTTCCGTTTTAAACATAGCCGGTGTCGTGCAGGTGATAATGGCGTCGCTGAGTTGTGTGCCGGCCCGCGTGTTGAGCGGCGTTGTCTTACCTCGCCGCGTCAGTGATGCTTCGCTCATTTCATCTGTTTGAATACCAATGAAGCGCTCTTGCAAATAAGGTTGGTCGACCAGACCCAGGATTGGTTTTGTACCATTATTGAGTGCAATGAGGGTGCCCCATAACGGGACACCGGCCAAAAAACCGCGCGTGCCGTCGATCGGATCGATGATCCAGACATAGGCAGAGGAACCGCTCTTGGCCTCCAATTCCTCGCCGATCACACTATGCTCGGGAAAGGCCTCACTGATCAGGGAGCGGATGACTTGTTCGGCCTGTTTGTCGGCTATGGATACGGGGTCGAAATCAAGCCCCGTTGCCTTGTTCTCCACGTCGACCGGCTCACGAAAGTAACGCAACGTAATTTCTGCCGCGGCATCGGCTAATTGGCACGCAAAATCCCTGAGTGGGATCAAGTCCTCGCTCAAAAGTTTGTTTGTTCGGGGGCGTTTTGTGGTCGAAGCCATAACCTGCAGCACACTCTCTAAGGATAAGAGAGTGTGCCACAGTTCTGAGATGATTCAATAGGGCAGATTAGGCGGCCGTATGCATCGCTTTGGCGAGCTCAAGGAGCCGCTGCCTTGGTTGTTCGTCCAATGCGTAATAGGCTCGGATCAGATCGATGGTTTCTTTGTCGTGCATAATGTCCGCTCTTAACACCGAATCATCGTTGTTGGCCTGGAGCGGAGGCTCAATGCCGTCGAAGAAATAGGAGACGGGCACTTTCAGTCGCCGACTCAAATCCCAAAGGCGGCTTGCGCTGACGCGGTTCGCGCCACTCTCATATTTCTGAATCTGTTGAAATCGGATACCAACACCATTTGCCAATTGCTGTTGCGTCATGCCGAGAAGCTTGCGCCGGTGTCGGATTCGCAGACCGACGTGATTATCTACAGGGTGTATCATTCTTGGCCACTCCACCTCATTAACTTGCATTACGTAGGCTCTTCTCTGGTTATTCTCCTACGACGGGTGCAAGCTCCGTGCCGCGACGGGCGACAAGGGGACATGGTTAATGATTGACGTAATTGGCGGCACCTATGAGGTGGCGAGGCGGTCCGTTGGAACCAATTCTCGATCGGGTTGGTAAGCCAGGTTGGACAGGAACTGACGGGCCGACGTCTCCCAAGAATATCTCATGGCGTGTCGTCGGCACGCTTCCGGATCGGACGATTGAAGGGCCCGCTCTGCGGCTGCCCGAAGATCCTCATCGAGCGACCCGACAGGGGCATCCCCAATAATGTCCGCCGGCCCTTGAACCGGAAACGCGGCCACAGGAATACCGCTGGCCAAGGCTTCGACGATCACCAGTCCGAATGTGTCGGTTCGGCTTGGAAACACGAATACGTCGCAAGCGGCATAATATTTTGCCAGATCCTCGCCGAATTTCAGTCCGGCAAAGACCGCATCAGGATAAGTGGCGCGCAATTCGTCAAGCTGAGGGCCGTCGCCGATGACCAGCTTGGTACCGGCAATGTCCAAGCTTAGAAACGCCGCGACATTTTTTTCGACGGCCACGCGTCCCACGTAAAGCCAAATGGGACGAGGCAATGTGAGCCAATCCTTGGCGCGAGGATGAAAAAGATCAAGGTTTACGCCACGCGACCAAAGTTCTACGTGATTAAATCCGCGCGCGGATAGCTCGTCGCGAAGGGATAGCGTGGCCACCATCACCCGGTGAGCCGGCCCATGAAACCAGCGCAGTAAACGGTATGTCAGCTCGGTTGGGATGCGTGTTCGGGCATGAACATATTCCGGATATCGTGTGTGGAACGACGTGGTGAATGCCAATCCGTGACGGGTGCAATATCTGCGCGCCGTTATACCTAAAGGTCCTTCAGTGGCAATGTGAATGGCATGGGGCCGAAAGTCCTCAATTATCCGACCCAGCTTTCCGCCCGTGGGCAGCGCGAGCCGGATCTCCGGATAGGTCGGGCAGGGCACGGTTCGAAATCCGCTGGGCTCGAAATAGCGCACTTCATGACCTATCGCCGTCAGGTTTTGACCGAGGGTTTCTAATGTCCGCACCACGCCATTCACTTGCGGGCGCCAGGCGTCGGTCACGATCAAGATTCGAATCGAGTCGCTCATACGTGAACCATGTTGGGACAGATCGACGCTCGGCCCCCTAAAGGCGCGAACGGAATGATGTGGTGCCGAGGGTGGTGAGGGCGGCGATGAGCCTTGACATATCTTGGGATATTTTCGGCAGCGACGGGCTGCGAATGATGCGCTCCTCATCCATATAAAGGGCTCGGTTGATTTCAATCTGCAGGGCATGCACGGCGTTCATTGGGCGGCCGTAATGGTCGGTGGTATATCCGCCGGCGTATGGATTGTTGCGCACGACCGTGTAACCCATACCGACCAACGTATCTTCTGCCAGCTGTGTCAAGCTGGGCGCGCAGGATGTACCAAATCGATCGCCCAATACGATATCGGCCCGGTCATGGCCCGGATCGTCATCCATCGGCCCGCCAATGGATGGCATGGAATGACAGTCGATCAGGACAGCATAACCAAACCGCGCTTTCGTCTGGTCCAACAGCTCCCGCAACTTTCGATGATAGGGCAGGTAAAGAGTCTCGATCCGATCTTCGGCCTCGGCAAAGACCATTTTTCGTTGATAGATTTCGGCGCCATCGGTGACCACGCGCGCCAGGGTGCCCAGCCCGCCGGCGACACGTAGCGAGCGGGTATTGGCATAAGCCGGCAGCGCGTCCTCGAACATGGCTGGGTCCAATTCGTAGGGTTCCCGATTGGGATCCAAATAGGCGCGGGGAAACAGCGCATGAAGAAGCGGTGCGCCGGCCGCACAAGCGCCGGCAAACAATTCTTCGATGAAGCTGTCTTCGGACCGTCTCAATGTCGCTAGATCGAGCTGCGAGGAGGCCAGGAAATCAGGCGGATAGTGCCGCCCGCTATGGGGCGACGACAGCACGAACGGGATCGTCTGCTCCGCCGGATAGATAACCTCGAAAGGCGGCTGGAACAGCCCTTTGGCGGGAAGTTCAGTCGCTGCTGCAGGTCTTTGGGAAGGATGAATATTCATTTTTGAGAAAATAGTCTGTGCGTCCCTGTTAACACAAGCCCTGTTGGCCCGAATTGCGCGCCCATGGGCCCATATTGTGCTGCAATCCGCTGGCCGCCAAGCGCAGGCTTAGAGTGTTTCCAGGAAAAGTGGACCCGGTTTTCCGTCCGGAAACACGATAAAACAACAACTTAGGGTCAAGTTTTGATTCCATCAAAACCGGAAAGACCCTAGGGGCCAATGAAGGCAAAGCCAAGGCATGCCATGGTTTTCTGAGCTGTTTCAAGCCATATTTACCTTTTTGGCCTTACAGTTTGCCTTGACGCACCAATTTCGCCTATGTGTTTGGGGCTGGGATTGCGCAGATGGGAAGGTGCGCTTGTTAAGTTTGAGGGGTTATGAGAATGGCCGAAATTCTTCTGGCTGAAGATGACGATTCGATGCGTGGTTTTCTAGCCAAGGCATTGGAGCGCGCCGGACACAGGGTGGTCAGCTGCAGCCAGGGCGATGAAGCCCTGGGCAAGCTCGATCAGCAATCCTTTGATCTGTTGCTCACCGACATCGTCATGCCGGTTATGGACGGCATTGAGCTGGCACGCCGCACCAGCGCGCGCTATCCCCAAATGAAGATCATGTTCATTACGGGTTTTGCCGCCGTGGCGTTAAATCCGGACAATAAGGCACCAAAGGAAGCAAAGATTCTGTCCAAGCCGTTCCATTTGCGCGACCTGGTGTCCGAAATCGATCGGCTGCTTGCCGCCTAATCCGTCGTGATCGATAAAAGTTGCCACGCTTTGCCTCAGTGGATATATGGGGTTGGGCCCGGTCCATGCCCCCAATAGGCGAGAGGGCCGATCGTGTTTCGGGCGCGTAGCTCAGTGGGAGAGCACTACGTTGACATCGTAGGGGTCGCTGGTTCAATCCCAGCCGCGCCCACCATTTTTTCCATATTATAGTTGCGGGACGAAAGCGGACCTTGCAACACTGCTATATCGGCCAAATCTGAGAGCGGCTCATTCTTTGCACGGAATACTAATATTCCGGTAACGATTCTTTGAGATTACCTAATTTATGCTCATTTTATTAATTGGCGAGAGGTAAAGGACTTTCCATGTACGCGGAAACCACCGATAGCCCAGATTCAGCAAAACAATTGGACCTCATATGGTTGTTGTTGCTCACAGTGTTGGCGTGTGCGACCCGCATCTACGGGATTGGAGAATGGAATTATTCCGCTGATGAATGGTTCACGCTCCAGTTTTTATATGAGCGCTATACTCACCTATTAAATCCCGCCTATTATGCTTTCGCCGTCGCTAGTTTTGAGCTCTTTGGTCAAAGCGAATGGTCTTTGCGCTTGCCGGCTGCGATATTTGGAATAATCTCCGTACCCGTCTTTTTTTATACTTGGAGATCGGTATTCGGACGCAACGTAGCTGCTGTCGCATCGCTGTTCATAATTTTCAGCGACTGGCATATTTGGTATTCTCAATTTGGCCGATTTTACTCGGGCGTATTCTTGTTTGGCAGTTTGTCATATTACTTTTACTATAAGGCTTTTCGCCAAAATAATTTAAAATATATGGTTTGGGCTCTTCTTGCCAATGCCATTGCCATCCTTTTTCACGAAACGTCTCTACTCATTTATGCTTCGATAGGTGTTTTCTCGCTCTATCTCTTTGTCACTCGGCCGGCGGCGGACGAGCGTTTTTTTAGACGAGTAGCTAAAGTATTTCTGGGCCTATCCGCACTAATCTCCTTAATTGCAATTCCGGCTTCTTGGTTTCTTTGGGAACTCTGGGGATTGAGAGGGTCGAGTTGGGCAACGTCGCCGTTATTTTTTCTTCTTCAAGGCGTCCATTACGTGCAAATAGTTATAAGTATCTTAGCCGCAATCGGAATAGTTTCGTTGTTGTTAAACGATCGTGAAGAAGGCGTTTTTTTCACGCTCGGAATCGGCGTCCCGG
>SMXP01000038.1 GCA_004356335.1 Alphaproteobacteria bacterium
ATTCGAACCCAAAAACCGCGTACACTTTTTGTGAATGCGCTCTAGCGGCGCCTTCAGCGCGGCGTCAATGGACGCTTACCGGCGTCATTTCGTGTTGCCATGCGGTGGCGAACGCGGCCTCGCGGCTATCGGTAATGGCGACCCGTGTGCCATCCGCAGCACAAACCGCATAGAACTTCGTGCCCGGTTCAATGGCGAAGCTATGGTCAGAGGGCATATGCCGTGCGATCTCGTGACGAATAGAATCGGCATCGACCTCGCAAATATAGACCATGTCGGGGGCCCCTAAGGCGGCAAGTTCCTTATCCGACATGACGCCGCCGCGGCTTGTCTCTGAACGCACCATTACTCTGCCTTTCCTACTGTATTTATCCGTTCTGTCATTTCTTCCGCCTGCCGGAAGAGCCGTGTGTGATCTCGATTTTGCGGATCACCGATTCCGGTTCGCGGCGCGCTAAATTCACATTGAGTAAGCCGTTGTCGAGTTCGGCGCCTGAAACCTCTATGCCATCAGCCAGAACAAATGTGCGCTGAAATTGTCGCGCGGCAATGCCCCGATGCAGATATTCGCATTCGCTGTCATCAGGCTGCTTGCCGCTTATGACCAACTGATTGTCCTCGACGGTTATGGACAACGTATCGGCATCGAAACCAGCCACTGCAAGGGTGATCCGCAACTCTCGCTCAGTCACCTTCTCAATGTTGTAAGGCGGATAACCGTCACTCGATGAACGGCTGACTCTGTCTAACAGACGCTCGATTTGATCGAAACCGAGCAAAAAGGGGCTGTCGAATTGCGACATACGCGCCATAGCCAAAGCCCTTCTCTAAGCGACTTTTCGTCGGACCGCCCGCGCGACGTGTTCGGTGTCGGCGACAGCGCTCCCTGCTCCAACGTGGCTTTTGCGCCTCCTAATTTGCGGCAACCGCAAAGCCTTCCTTGCCCCATATCGGGCGCAGGATTCAACCCCTATATGGGCATATCAGCGCAATTATCAAGACGGGCCTGCCCGGCTGTCTAGGGTCTTTCCGGTTTTGATAGAATCAAAACCTGACCCTAAGTTGTTGTTTTATCGTGTTTCCGAACGGAAAACCGGCGGCCACTTTTCCTGGAAACACTCTAACGCGCCTATGGCCCCCATTCGGACATGAAAATTTTAGAGCACGAAGTGCGAAGGCTGGTGGAGCCAGCCGGGATCGAACCGGCGACCTCTTGAATGCCATTCAAGCGCTCTCCCAACTGAGCTATGGCCCCTTCCGTTTCACATGTAGGACCCCCGCGCGCACCGGAAAAAATATACGGCAAAAATATGCCGCCATGAATTGCCTTGGCCATCTTAAGACCTAAAGCATTGTCGAGCGAAGTGGGCACCGGTTTTCCTGAATGCGCGCTAGATCAACTTTCCTTTTTTATATCAGAGTCAACAATAGAGGCAACATCCTCATCGAAATCGTCTGTCTCCTGCAACAAAGTTGTATCATCGTCATCGTCGTCGCCGTCGCCATCGCTGTCGGGAAGACCGGTGGCGTTATCCTCGTCGAGTGCGGCGGCGCGTGAACTCGACGCACCACTGGCTTCTTGATCCGCCTCTTCGAAAGACACCGCAGGCTCGACTGCCGACCCTTCGTCCCTGGATTCCTTTGCCTCGGGTGGTGGCGGCGCGTCTTTGGTGGCGGCGGCAACGGTCGTTTTCGCGACTTTGGCGCTTGCCTTACTTGGCTTCCGATCGACTTCCGGCACGAAGCTGTGCCCACATTTCGGGCATTCAACGGGATTGCGACCTAAATCGTAGAACTTGGCGGCACAATTCGGACATATCCTTTTGGTTCCCAGCTCTGATCTCGACACTTTTAACGTCCTTCTTTAAATGCCTATCTTGCGCAAGACCGCTTGCCATGATTGCAACCGTCTGTCAAAAGTTTCTGACACATGGCACCGAGCCATTGCTGAAAGGCTTTAGCCCGTCACCACGAGGCAGTCTCAAAACGACACCTGATAGAGCGAAATTGAATAGTTTTCAAACAGAAACCTCACAATGCTTGGTCGCGTCTCCGGGTCAATCCTTGAATGGTAGCGTCACGGCGCCAGGAGACAAGTCCTTATCCCATCGGGCCGTGATTTGCGGCGCGATTGCCGTGGGAGAAACCACCGTAAGGCATTTGCTCGAAAGCGACGATGTGGCGGCCACCATCGACGCCATGCGCCACTTGGGCGCTATTGTCGAGCAAGGAGAGAACGGTATTTGGCGCATTCGCGGCGTTGGTGTTGGCGGATTCCGCGATCCGGTCGGTATAATCGATTTTGGCAATTCCGGAACCAGTGCCCGCCTGGTCATGGGGGCCATGTCCACAACACCCATCACGGCACAGATCACCGGCGATGATGCCTTGTGCCGTCGACCCATGGGCCGCGTACTTGAACCGCTCGCACAGATGGGCGCAAGGTGGTCGGGCGGCCAAGGTGAGCATTTGCCGTTGACCTTGATAGGTGCGGAATTGCCTGTACCGATAGTCTATCGCCTGCCCGTTCCGTCGGCCCAGGTTAAATCGGCCGTGCTATTGGCCGCATTGAATTGCGCCGGACGAACCAGCGTCATCGAGCCCGAGCCGACCCGCGACCACACGGAACGCATGCTGCAGCTATTTGGCGCACACATAGACGTAAGCCAAACCAATGAGAGCGAACGCCAGATCACTATCACCGGTCATGCCGAACTCAAAGCCTGCGCGTTATCCATACCTGGCGATCCGTCATCGGCCGCGTTTTTGATTGTTGCCACCCTGCTCGTTCCGAACTCCCACATCATCGTAAAAGACGTTCTCATAAACCCTTTACGCATGGGCCTTTATGACACCCTATCGGAAATGGGTGCGGTCATTGACTTTCAAAACAAGCGTGAAACTTGTGGAGAGATTGTCGCCGATTTGCATGCCACTTCGTCAACACTAACCGGCGTTGAGGTGCCGGCCGGCCGCGCGCCCTCCATGATCGACGAATATCCAATTCTCGCCGTGGCGGCCGCCTTTGCCAATGGCCATACGAAGTTGCAGGGGCTTGGCGAACTCCGGGTCAAGGAAAGCGATCGATTGACTGCGATCGCCGATGGTTTGAGGGCCTGCGGGATTACGGTTCATGAGACACCGGATAGTCTTGTCATTGAAGGCGCCGGCTCAAAATCCGTCCAGGGTGGAGCACAAATCAACAGCCATTCGGACCACCGTATTGCCATGTCGTTTCTTACGCTCGGGCTTGCCGCAAAAAAACCCGTTACTGTGGACGGCGCGCATATGATCGCAACGAGTTTTCCTCAGTACACAGATATAATGAACAAGCTCGGTGCCGATATCACACGAGGTGCGGAATGATTATTGCGGTAGACGGCCCTGCCGCTTCGGGCAAGGGAACACTGGCGCGCAAGCTATCGAAACATTTCGACCTGGCTTATTTGGATACGGGTTCTCTTTATCGCGCCGTTGCCCTGTCGGTGCTCAGCGCGGGCGCCGACCCCGCCGATAATGATGCGGCTTTACAGGCCGCCCAAGCGCTTGATTTGTCGACTATCGATGAGACGGCCATTCGAACCGCCGAGGTCAGCGACGCCGCCTCCATTGTTGCGGCTATGGAGCCGGTGCGCGCGGCCATCCGTGACTTGCAGCGTGAATTCGCGCGCAGCCCTCCGGACCACAAGAAGGGGGCGGTACTCGACGGCCGCGATATTGGAACCGTCATTTGCCCGGATGCGGACGTTAAGCTCTTTGTGGAAGCAAGCCTCGAAGAGAGAGCCCGGCGGCGTTTTCTTGAGCTTACGGGCCGGCAAGGCGATCGGGCCTCTGCTTTGACCCAAACCGATGTGCTGGCGGATTTGCGGGCCCGCGACGCAAGAGACCGCAACCGGACGGCCTCTCCGCTCAAGCCGGCGCCGGATGCCCACTTGCTAGATACAACCAAATTGAGTATAGAAGCGGCGTTCGAGGCGGCACGCGACATCATCGACCTCGCCGCACCCTAGAGATCGCCAAGTCGCACCGTAAATCCTACGAACACCACAGCCATCTATTTTCATTGGAGCTATGCGCCCCCCGGGGACCGCCGCCGCCGTGTTCTCGGCCGGCAAAGGCCCATATCACCATAGGGTTCGAAAAACCGACCAACAAGGAAACAGAATGACCGATACCCAGATGACCCCCTCAAGCGAAGACTTCGCGGCAATGCTCGACGACCATTTTGGCACCAGCGAACCGGTTGAAGGTACCGTTGTTAAAGGTCGCGTCATGGCCGTCGAAAACGATTACGCGATCATAGATGTCGGGCTCAAAACCGAAGGCAAAGTCGCTCTGAAGGAGTTTTTCGGGCCCGGACAAGAAGCCTCCCTTAAGGTAGGCGATGAAGTCGAGGTGTTCGTTGAGCGGATTGAAAATGCCCTCGGCGAAGCTCTCTTGTCGCGGGAAAAAGCGCGTCGGGAGGAAAGCTGGATACGGTTGGAGAAAAGTTTCGAGGAGGGCGCGCGGGTCGAAGGCGCCATTTTTGGCCGTGTCAAAGGGGGCTTTACCGTTGATCTTGATGGCGCCATCGCGTTCCTGCCCGGCAGTCAGGTCGACATTCGGCCGATGCGCGACGTGGGGCATCTCCTTAACATCCCGCAACCCTTCCAAATTCTTAAGATGGACAAACGACGGGGTAACATCGTCGTATCGCGCCGCGCCGTCCTCGAAGAGACACGCGCCGAACAACGCACCGAGATTTTGAATAAGCTTAAAGAAGGCGATGTTATCGAGGGTGTGGTGAAGAATATCACGGATTACGGTGCCTTTGTTGATCTTGGTGGCGTCGATGGCCTTCTCCACGTAACCGACATCGCTTGGCGGCGTGTCAATCATCCGACCGATGTTCTTTCGGTCGGAGAAACACTTAAGATCCAAGTCATCAGAATAAATTCGGAAACTCAGCGCATCAGCCTTGGCATGAAACAACTTGAAGCCGACCCGTGGGAAGGTGTCGAAGCAAAATACCCAAATGATGCGAAATTCCGTGGTCGGATTACCAATATTACGGACTATGGCGCGTTCGTAGAGCTGGAACCTGGTGTGGAAGGTCTGGTGCACGTATCGGAGATGAGCTGGGTTAAGAAGAACGTCCATCCGGGTAAGATTGTCTCTACGTCACAAGAAATCGAGGTGATGGTACTGGAAGTCGATCCCAATAAACGGCGCATTTCGCTGGGTCTCAAACAATGTATGGAAAATCCATGGAATGCATTCGCCGAAAGTAACTCGGTCGGATCGCAGGTTGAAGGTGTGGTGAAGAATATCACCGAGTTTGGTCTGTTCATTGGCTTTGAAGGCGATGTTGACGGCATGGCCCATTTATCCGATCTGGACTGGACCGTACCGGGTGAACAAGCTCTTCAAACCTACAAGAAGGGCGACATGGTTAAAGCTGTCGTGCTCGATGTGGACCCCAAAAAAGAACGGATCAGCCTTGGCATCAAGCAGCTTAAATCCGATCCCATGGAAGCGATGGGCGAAGTACGCAAGGGTTCTATTGTCACCTGCACGGTATCGGAGATCTTACCCAACGGGATAGAAGTGACAGTCAGAGATGGCATAAAATCGTTCATTCGAAAAAATGAATTGTCGCGAGATCGTTCAGAGCAACGGCCCGATCGATTTGCTGTCGGCGACAAAGTCGATGCGCGGGTAATCAATATCGATAAGGCGAACCATAAAATTTCCTTGTCCATCAAGTCACGTGAAGTGGCGGAGGAAAAAGAAGCGGTGGCACAATACGGTTCATCCGATTCCGGCGCAACTTTGGGAGATATTTTAAGTTCGGCTTTGAACCGGGCGCAGCAGCAGGCTGAAGATCACAGCACGGCGAAACCGGAAAGCGAGGAAGGTGCCCAAGCAGCGGAATCTGCAGCCGAACAGACAGCCGAACCGCAAGACGAAGAACAGGCCGCATCAGAAGAGTCCGTGAGCGAACAATCCGTGGAGGAAGAAACACCTGACGCTTCGATAGACGAGAGTGTTCAGGAGGAAGCGGCCGAACCGGAAAAAGCCGAGTAACTTGACCGTTTCGGGTTTAGAGCGCATTCAGGAAAAGTGGGTACCGGTTTTCCGTCCGAATGCGCGACAAAACAAAGACTTAGAGTCCATTCAGGAGTGAAGACCGTCCTTGCCAAGGTCAATCGATCCGGTGGATCGATTGAAGGGATGAACGGGTCCACTTTTCCTGGAAATGCTCTGGCGGGCCGCCGCTGTCATGGCGGCGGCGCCTTTAGGTTGCCGCCACCCGTATTCCTCGGGCGCATACGCTTTCCGACCGGTCGCACCGGGAACAAAAAAAGTCTTTTTATAAAAGGAACTTAGCGCCAAGATGCCCTTGACGCTAGGCGCTGTCTTTGGCACCCTTTTGTCATTCCGGTAGGGCGCCCTGCCCATAACGGAAAGCGAACTCAGTGCCTGAGGCCGGTTAAAGTTAAAGTGCGCCTCGTCATCACGGATGAATTTTGAGTGGGTAGGTCATGATTAAGTCGGAACTTGTGGGAAATATTGCACATGCCAATCCCCATCTCTACCAGCGGGATGTGGAACGTATCGTCAACACAATCTTTGACGAAATTGCCGCCGCATTGGCCCGTGGTGACCGTGTCGAATTGCGCGGATTCGGCGCTTTTTCGGTCAAAAGTCGGCCTTCGCGTATGGGCCGAAATCCGCGCACGGGGGCACCTGTCCACGTAGAGGCCAAGTCGGTCCCGTTTTTTAAGTCGGGCAAGCAAATGCGCGAACGGCTGAATGGAGGAGACAAGCCGAAAAGCCGTTAATATGGGGTATTTCCGTTGAAGCGATTACGCACATGGTTTGTCACCCTGCCGGTGATCGCTGTGGTTAGCTTGCTCGCAATTGCAAACCGCCAAGTCGTAACATTTAGTTTCGACCCGTTTTCTTCGAGCTCTCCATTCTTGGCCATCGAGGCGCCATTCTTTATATTCATTCTAATTTCCGTTTTCTTGGGCATAGTGATCGGTGGCGGCAGCGCTTGGTTTGCCGGCGGTCAATTAAGGGCCAAGACCCGCCGACTGAAACGCGAAACACGGACATTGAAAAAAGCACTTGAGTCATCGCACAGCCAAACCGGTACCCCAGCGCGCTCGGAAGCACGAAGGCTCGCGGCGCCCAATTAGCAAAATTGCGCCGCCGCGGCCATTAGAGCGCATTTTCTTAACGCGAACCGGTGTCCACTTCGCTCGAAAATGCTCTAACAGAGACGCCGCCATGACCATACGTGTAAAAATATGTGGAATTAAGACTCGGCAAGCGATGTCGGCAGCCGTTGACGGGAGCGCCGACTATATAGGCATGGTGTTTTACGCCCCGTCACCGCGTTACGTCTCGCCGGTCGAGGCCGGCGCTTTGGCTCGAGATGTGCCGGTATCGGCCAAAAAAGTGGCCGTGACCGTCGACGCCGATGACGACCTGCTTGAGGAGATTGTCGCCCATGCCGTGCCCGATCTCTTTCAACTTCACGGATCCGAATCACCAGATCGGATCGCACATATAAAGCAGCGGTTCAAATTACCCGTCATGAAGGCCGTCTCCATCTCGACGCCCGATGACATTTTAACAGCCCATCAATTCGAGACCAGCGCCGACCTCATTTTATTTGACGCTAAACCGCCAAAGGACATGCCGGACGCCCTACCCGGCGGCAACGGTCTTGCATTCGACTGGGGTTTAATTGCAGCGGTTCGGTGGAAGGTTCCCTGGTTGCTTTCCGGGGGTCTCACGGCCGACAATGTCAATGAAGCCATAAACACATCCGGTACCACGGCGGTTGACGTGTCATCGGGCGTGGAACGGGAGCCGGGTAACAAAGATCCGGACTTGATCCGACTCTTTCTTAATGCCGCAAAACAAAAGTGAAGCGGTGCCTTTTGTCGGGGTCCTAATATAACGCCCTTAGGAACACAATGACTGACCTCAATACTTTCACTCAAGGCCCGGATGAACACGGTCACTTTGGTCTCTATGGCGGCCGTTTTGTCGCCGAAACTCTCATGCCGCTCATTCTCGAATTGGACAAAAACTACCAAGCAGCTAAGACCGATCCGGCATTTGCGGCCGAACTGGACGACTATCTCAAACACTATGTCGGTCGCCCGAGCCCGCTCTATCTGGCGGAGCGTCTAACCGAGCATTTGGGCGGGGCCAAAATTTACTTAAAACGAGACGAGCTCAATCATACCGGCGCTCATAAAATCAATAATTGTATTGGCCAAATATTGCTGGCAAAGCGCATGGGCAAGACCCGTATCATCGCCGAAACCGGGGCCGGGCAACATGGTGTCGCCACCGCAACAGTAGCGGCGCGCTTTGACTTTCCCTGTGTCATCTATATGGGCGAGGTCGATATCGAACGGCAAAAGCCCAACGTCTTTCGCATGAAGCTTCTGGGCGCGCAGGTTCGGCCCGTGACATCGGGCACACGCACGTTAAAGGACGCCATGAACGAAGCTTTGCGCGATTGGGTGACCAATGTGGCAGACACTTTCTACATTATCGGCACGGTGGCAGGACCCCATCCCTACCCGGCGATGGTAAGAGATTTCCAATCGGTCATCGGCCGAGAAACAAACCAACAGATGTTGGATCGCGAGGGCCGATTACCCGATACCCTGATTGCCTGTATCGGCGGCGGGTCAAACGCTATCGGTCTGTTTTACCCGTTTCTGAACCACGACAGCGTGATCCTTGTTGGCGTCGAAGCGGCCGGCAAGGGGTTGGACACCGATCAACATGCCGCGTCGCTTGCCAGAGGAAGCGCCGGAGTGCTGCATGGCAACCGAACTTATTTGCTGCAAGACGAGGACGGACAAATTGCCGATGCCCATTCCATTTCGGCCGGGCTGGATTATCCGGGGATCGGGCCGGAACATGCATGGCTCAAGGATTCGGGCCGCGTGGAATATGTTGCGGCAACCGACGATGAAGCGCTGGAGGCGTTTCAACTTTGCTGCCGGCTTGAAGGCATAATCCCCGCGCTCGAACCCAGCCATGCTCTGGCCGAGGTCATCAAGCGTGCGCCTCACCTTCCTAAAGACCATATCATCGTAATGAATATGTGCGGACGGGGCGACAAGGATATTTTCACCGTGGCCGATGTGTTAGGGGTCACTTTATGATGGCAAGGGCAATGGCTCGAATCGATCGGCGTTTTGCCGAATTGAGCGCTCAAAACAAAGCGGCCCTGGTGACCTTCGTCACAGCCGGTGATCCCTCGTTTGACGTGTCTCTGGAGATCGTAAAGGGATTGCCCAAGGCGGGCGCCGATCTTATTGAGCTGGGCATGCCGTTCAGCGACCCCATGGCAGATGGCCCGTCCATCCAAGCATCAAGCCAACGCGCCCTCAAAGCGGGCGCGTCAATGATAAAAACCCTGGACCTGGTAACTTCGTTCCGCAAGCAAGACCAAGAAACGCCCATTGTGTGCATGGGCTATTACAATCCGATCTATGTCTACGGTGTTGAAAACTTTCTTGCCGATGCCCTTGCCGCCGGCATTGACGGTTTGATTATCGTCGATCTTCCTCCCGAAGAAGACGATGAGCTTTGTTTGCCGGCTCTCGCCGCGGGTTTGAATTTCGTGCGCTTGGCCACGCCGACCACCGACGATCAGCGTCTACCGGCCGTCCTTAACAATGCCAGCGGCTTCGTCTATTACGTGTCCATTACAGGCATTACGGGAACGCAAGAAGCCGATGCTCAGGCCATTGCGCCCGAAATAGCACGTATCAAGCACCATACGGACCTTCCCGTCTGCGTCGGATTCGGCATTAAAACCGCAGATCACGCGGCGGCGGTGGCACGCATTTCCGATGGAGTCGTTGTCGGATCGGCTATCGTTGACCAAATAGCGCAGAACTTGGATGATGAAGGGCGGCCAAAGCCTAATGTAGCGCCGGCAGTCTTCCGTTTTGTGCAACATTTGGCTACAGGTGTCTTACGCGGCCGGTCCAAGGCCGCTGAATAAGGATGCAATTCATGAATCTACCGGGCAATCGAGCGTCGCACAGGCAAGGAATTCACATATGAACTGGCTGACGAGTTTTGCTCGGCCCAAACTTAAGGCGTTGTTCATCAAACGAGATACGCCGGAGAATCTTTGGTTTAAGTGTAAGAATTGCGGAGAAATGATCTTTCATCGGGACATGCTCACCGAGCAACACGTATGCCCCAGCTGTAGCTTCCACATGAAAATCGGGCCTAAGGAGAGATTTGACAATCTTTTCGACGACAGCGACTACGATCTCATCGAATCGCCTAAAGTGCCTGCCGATCCGCTGAAGTTTAAAGACCAAAAAAAATATTCGGACCGAATCAAAGAAGCGCGCAACAAAACGGGTCAAGAGGACGCCATCGTTATCGCGATCGGTACGCTTGATGGCCTGCCCGTGGTGGTCACCGTTCAGAACTTCCAGTTCATGGGTGGCTCCTTAGGAATGGCCGCCGGCGAAGCCATCATTAAATCCGTGGAAATTGCCGTGCAAAAAAACGCGCCTCTCATACTGGTCACGGCAGCCGGGGGTGCGCGCATGCAGGAGGGCATTATGTCGCTCATGCAAATGCCGCGCACAACGATCGCCGTTCAATTGCTCAGAGAGGCGGGCCTGCCCTATATTGTGGTGTTGACCGACCCGACGACAGGCGGCGTTACCGCGTCCTATGCCATGTTGGGCGACGTACAGATTGCCGAACCGGGCGCGCTCATTGGCTTTGCCGGCCCCAGGGTTATCGAACAAACCATTCGCGAACAATTACCCGACGGTTTTCAAAGGGCGGAATTTCTTTTCGAACACGGCATGATCGATTTGGTGGTGCACCGTCACGACATGCGAAAAACGTTATCGCGCATCATCCATCTTCTGATGAACAAAAAACCGATCTCGCCGGAGGAATTGGCAAAGCTTAGAAAAGCCAAGGCCCAAGAGAAAACCAATGGCGAGACTTTGGCCCTGCAAGGCCCCATGGAGGAGAAACAGGCGTCTTTAGAGGGCGACGATTCCATCAAAATTGACATCGAGGATGTGACCCGGCTCAGCAAGCTTGCCGGCCACACCCCCTAATTCTTAGAAATCCCCGTTGACCCTGTCTTCATCCAATCTGCTCGACCGCTTAACGCGATTACATCCGAAAAAAATCGATCTCGGCTTGGACCGCGTGAACCTGCTGTTAGGGCGCTTGGGCCATCCGGAATCCGATTTGCCGCCTGTCATTCACGTGGCGGGAACCAACGGTAAGGGCTCCGTCATTGCCTTTCTTCGCGCCATGCTGAGCGCTGCGGGTTATCGCGTCCATACCTACACGTCACCCCATCTCATACGGTTCAATGAACGGATCACATTGGGCTCTGCGAATGACCTTTCGGGTCGTCCGATCAGCGATAGCTTGCTCGAACAGATTTTGAATGATTGCGAAGCGGCCAACCATAGCGACCCCATCACATTTTTTGAGATCACAACGGCCGCCGCCTTTACGGCGTTTTCCCGAACCCCGGCCGACGTGTTGCTGCTCGAAGTTGGACTGGGCGGACAATTTGACGCCACCAACGTGATCGAAAAACCGGCAATAAGCGTGATCACACCCGTAAGCCTAGACCATCAAGAATTTCTCGGTACGGAGACACGCCAGATCGCACGTGAGAAAGCCGGAATCTTAAAACTTGGCGTGCCGGGTATTATCGGTCCGCAAACAGATGATGTGCGCGACGAGATTGAACGTTATGCCATCCATTCCGGCGTCACGCTGTTCATTTATGGCCAAGACTATCGCGGCTTTGAAGAACGAAATCGCTTTATCTACGAAGATGACAAAGGACTTATCGATCTGCCCCTGCCGCGTCTTGCCGGCCGGCATCAGCTCGACAATGCGGCCATTGCGATTGCCTGCTTCCGCAAGTTCCACGGTGAAAAAGCATCACGAGCGGCTATGGAGCAAGGCCTGAAATCGGCAGATTGGCCCGCGCGGCTTCAAAGGTTACCGGGCGAAAAAGTCGGCGGCACGGCGTGGCAGGAAAACCCGCCGGAAATATGGTTGGATGGCGGTCATAACCCGCACGCGGGTTATGCGCTGGCACAAACAATGGCCGACTTGGAGGACCGCGTTCGCCGGCCGCTTTATCTGGTTATCGGCATGATGAACAACAAAGACGTGGAGGGATTTTTGAGTTGTTTCACGACTTTGGCCACCAAGATTATCGCCGTACCGATTCCGGAACAAAAAAACGCCATGGCGCCGGACGACATTTGCGCGGCCGCTTGCAATGTGGGGATTAACAGCGAACAGGCGAAGGATGTGTCTGCCGCCTTGAAGCAAATATCGCTTTCCGGCCCGTCGCCAAATCGGCATGACGGCTCACCTCGCATATTGATTTGCGGCTCGCTTTATCTTGCCGGCCATGTATTGGAAGGCTCAAGCGAGCTCTGAGTCTTTGTTTGGTCGCCCATTCGGACGGAAAACCGGTACCCACTTTTCCTGAATGGGCTCTGAGTCTTTGTTTGGTCGCCCATTCGAACCCAAAAACCGCGTACACTTTTTGTGAATGCGCTCTAAACGTCCACTGTGTCCGTTGTCGATTCAATCCATTCGACAATCTTACTTTTGGGCAAAGCCCCAACCTTAGTCGATGCCACTTCACCGCCGCTAAACAACATGAGGGTCGGAATGCCCCGGACACCATATTTGTTCGGCGTATTCGGATTTTCGTCGATATTCAATTTGGCAATGGTAATTTTACCGTTCATTTCCTCGGAAATTTCTTCCAGGGCCGGTCCGATCTGTTTGCACGGGCCACACCATTCGGCCCAAAAATCTACCAATACGGGCCCTGAAGCCTGCAATACATCGGTTTCAAACGATTGATCCGTAATCTTTTTCGACGCCATAGTTACGTTGCCTTTCCATTCTCGGTAGATTTGGGCGGTCGAGCAAAACCTGCTCTGTCACACGACAATTTAGGCACGGCCTCAACAAGCGTCAAGGCATCGACTGCCGCACCCATTGATCACGACTGGGCCAGCGCCAAGTGATCGAGCGCCCGGGTCAACAGGTCATCCGGTAAGGCCATGAGATGGGGGCCATCGGTCCACAGCAAGGCACATCGCACAGGGGTATTCGGAAATATGTCGCGTAATAAAGCGCGATAAACTGCCATTTGGCGCAGATAGACCGGTGCCACCTGAGACGGCTCCATGGGCGGCGGCCGATTGGTCTTATAATCAACCACCAAAACTTCATCTTCGGATACCACCAATCGATCGACTTGGCCGAATATTGTCATGTCGTTCGGCAAGGATGTCGGCCGGCCGGCAAGCGATACCTCGGCCCGGCTGCCGGGACCAAAAACAGCGGCAAAGGCATGATCGTCAATCACGCGCACCACTTCCTCGATCACCGCATCGGCCTCGCTAGCGGAAAATTGGGGCGCCAATTGACGCACGATGGCACGCCCCACTTGCTGTCGGCCTGGTTTACTTACGCCGGGTATATTTTCCAGAAGTTTGTGGATGATCAATCCGCGGATAAAGCGATCGCCTTTATCGCCCGCCAGGGGTGACAGGATGGATGGTTCCAAACGCTCGTCGGCGGCCGGTCCGGGCAGCGATGACGGGCTCATGATGTTTTGCCGTATTCGCTCTTCAGAAACCGCATCAAAAATCCACGGCGGTAGTGAGCTTTCCCCGTCACCGGATATTTGCGCGGCGCTTGCCTTTTCGATATCGGCGGTTTGATCGCTTGCCAGTCGCCAGCCGGTTTCGCCAAAGGCCAATTGAACCTCTTGGGCCACAGGACAGATCATTTTTTCCGCAAGCGAATACCAACTATTGTGCTTTGGATCCTGTTGCCCTTGATAGCCTGCAATGTAAAGACGATCGCGCGCGCGTGTGGCGGCCACATAAAAAAGGCGATGATATTCCGCCAACCGGTTTTGCGCGTGGCGCTCGCGCTGTTTGCCGACTTTTCTGTCGTCATTCGATTTGCTTCCGGGCCACACGACGGCGCCTCCCGGCATGTCGAGTATCATGGGATCATGATGGCCATCCGGCATATGGCAGGTGTCGGGAAGAAACACGATATTGCTTTGAAGTCCCTTTGCGCCGTGCACCGTCATGACACGAACTTCATTCCGATCCTGATCGTATTCTCGCTTGAGCTGAGTGTGCCCCTGCGCAAGCCAATGCAGAAAACCTTGCAGGTTGGGCAAGGAAACCCGGTCATAAGCAAGAGCCAGGTTCAAAAACTCATTAATGGGGTCTTCGGCATCCCGGCCCAAGCGACGCAACAGACGTTGCCGGCCGGTCTTTCCTCCCGGCAATTTGTCGTGCAGAGATTGGTCCAGGATTTCTTGGTAGAAATCATAAGGCGGCACCACGTCCGCTCTCGCCAATATACGGCAAAGCGCGTGATGGGCGGCGGCAAAAGGTTGTCGGCTGTGGTGACGTCCCTTGCCGATCAGCGCATCCCACAAATGTCCCGGCCGATCATGAGCAAGCTCGAATAAGTCGTCGTCGGTCAACCCGATCAGGGGACTTTTCAAGACTTCGGCCAATGTCAAATCATCGCGCGGCATCAGCGCAAAATGGCCCAGCGCCATGAGATCCATCACGGCGATCTGATCGGTTAATATCATACGGTCCGCACCGGCGACCGGAATAATTCGTTGTTTGAGATCGCGAATGATTTCTTCCATCAAGGCGTCGCGCCGGCGCACCAGAATCATAATATCGCCCGGCCGTATGGGTCGGCCTTGGGACTCGAGCAGCTCACCCCGGTCGAGCCATTTGGCGATGGTGTCGGTAATATTTCGCGCCAGGACCACCCGCGGAC
>SMXP01000039.1 GCA_004356335.1 Alphaproteobacteria bacterium
AAGCCGGTGCGACCCATTGCCAAAATATCAACAAGAAAAAGGTGGCATTTACAATGCTGACGCTGCTGATCAGCGGCATATGACGAATAAGATAATTAATTTGATGTGCGTGAAGCGCTTGGATATAGGGCCCATGCAAATGCGGTGCGTCGGGCACTAAGTTTAAGAGTTTAAAAGCGCGCATAGAGATCATACAAAATCAGAGCCATTGCGACCGGCGAAAGACCGTCGATTAGAAATATCGCTCAAATTCGTTGAAATAGCCTAAAGCCGGACCCCGCGGGGCGCCGCCATCCGGGTGTGTGCGGCCATACAAACCGCAAGCCAGCCCGCAATCCCCACCTGTGCGATCTGTCGGAAAATTTGACAATCCGCGATTGTTCCCTCAGGTCCCGGCTAACACCCTGCAAATGATGGAGGAAACTGTATTCGGCCACGCCGCAAGGACGAAATCCTCGGCGCTACGGCCGAATTTAGGCCGCAAAATGTATACATGAGTCGGATAATTTTACACTTCTTAACGTCACGCCTCATTTTTGGCGGCCCTTAACTACGTAAGCAATTGACATATTTAAATAAAGTCAACTTGGCCAAAAAATTGCAGCCGCAATATTAAGGTCGTTGGGACTCCTTAATGGTGAGGGTCATTGGCACTTAAAGAACACGGCGTCGCGCGCTCGAAATCCGTTGCAAGATTTGAAGATTGCGGTCTTAGCCCTTGTGGCAACCCCGGCTCCGGCAGACGTCATCCCGGTCATAATTCTGCTGGAGCCGGGCTTTTCTAAGCTCAAAAAGAGCCGAGATCAGTTGGTCTAGGTTGGCTCCACGAGCTGTGTGATGCAAGGCAAGACAACTATGGAGGGAAGCCTGCGACTAGGCTTGACAGGATTCTTGACACTTTTTGCTGTCGCGCCAGCTTGGGCAGGTACCGTACAATAATTGCCTGAACCCAGTATGCTTGGACTCGTCGCCCTGGGCGTCGCCGGCGCCATAATTGCCGCAAATAAGGGCAAGCTGAAAAGGATTTTCGGGCGAGCGGGAAATCTCATTTTGCCCGCTCAAAGCACCGCCTTCCAATGTGGGTCTAGATGTGACCTCTCACTAGGTTGGATGTTGCTCAATCCCTTTCTTTCATCCCCCCGCCCGCTTGGCGAAGACAGTCCCGCCACGTCTTGACCTTAGCATTCCAGGAAGCTTTTATGGCCTGTGCGCTTGGCCATTTCGGCTATGGGCGTGACAGGAAGAAGACGAGAGCTATGAATATTGGTGAAGCGGCGCGGTGGTCGAACCTACCGGTCAAGACCATCCGTTATTATGAGGACATCGGCCTGGTCAAAGCGAAAAGGCGGGACAACGGCTATCGCGATTATGACGAAAATCATGTTCATAAACTAAAGTTCATTCAACGTGCCCGTGGTCTTGGATTTTCCATCGAGGAATGCCGCAATTTAATTTCTCTTTATGAAGATAAAAAGCGCGCAAGTGCGGATGTCAAAGCACTTGTTGAAACCAGGATTCGCGAAATCGATCACAAGCTTGGGGAATTGCAAAGTTTGCGTCGAACCTTAGGGGATCTTATGGACGCGTGTCATGGCGATGATCGCCCCGACTGCCCCATACTGGACGATCTTGCTAGAATTTAACGGAAACGGTGCGAAGCACATGAAGGGTTCCCGGCGCGCGCTTGAGTTGGCATGCTCATTGCCCCACAACAACATTGAAAGGGATGCGTCATGATAAAGCTCTATGGCTCGCGACGATCGAGAGCAACACGGTGTCTTTGGGCATTAGAGGAGCTTGGGTTGGATTACGAACACGTCGACATCAACCATATTGCCGGGGAAACGCAAACGGATGAATTTAAGGCGATCAATCCGGCAGGTAAGGTGCCGACGCTTGTCGATGGCGATCTCATATTGTTCGAGTCCATGGCGATTAATCTTTATCTCGCGCAAACTTATGGCGGCGGCGGATTGTGGCCGGATGATCGGACGTGCCAAGCCTTGGCCCTGCAATGGTCCCTATGGGCGGCCACGGAAGCCGAACCCCCCAATGTCGTCATGGCGTTGGAACGGGTGTTCAAGCCGGAATCGGCGCGCGATGCGGCGAAAGCCCAGACCGCCGAAGACAATCTCAAGCCGCGTTTGGATTTGCTCAATCAAAAATTGGGCGAATCCGGCGAGTTTCTCACCGCGGCGGGTTTCACCATTGCCGATCTTAATGTTGCTTCCGTCATGGGCGGTGCGCGCATGTCGGGCATGGATCTGGCGCAATGGCCCAAAGTCAATGTGTGGCTCGAAGCGATGCTGTCTCGACCCGCCTATCAACGGGCCATGGGTCGCTGATGTGCGCGGCTGGTCCCCGTGCCGCCCTGTGAGCGCCCTGTGAGCGCCCTGTGGGCGCCACGCAAATGCCCGATTGCGTCCCTTTTTCTGCCGCAAATCCAGACCACACTCGCGTGATGCACTGTGATTGGTAAGCCGCGCAACTCTGATTATTTGTAGGTCATCCTCAAGCGCAGCCTATCGCAAACGGAGAACCGACGTGTTGGGACGAGCCTTTTCACTTTTTGTGTCACTGGTCATTTTGGCCGGCTCTTTGAGTCTTTTTCTCTTGCTCTAAAGCGCATTCAGGAAAAGTGGGCACCGGTTTTCCTGAATGCGCGATCAAACAAGGACTTAGAGCACGTTAGGGATTCCATCTTTTATGAACGTGCGCTAACCGAACCACTTAAAGAGGCCCCATGTCCGTTCGTAGAATATGGATCGTCTGTTTTTCTGTATTTGTCGTCTTGATGTTTGTCGGTCTTGCCGGCCTTGTATCGGCGGCGCCGTCGCCTATAGGGGAACGATTGGCGGCGGCTGCATTGGAGCGCACGCTTCACCACGTGCGCTACGATCCGTCTTATGTCACCATTCCCTATCCCATGGGCGATGTGCCGGCCGCCTCATTTGCCCCATATCGGTATTATCTCGAGCCGGCGCAGTGCAGATGGCGCCCGGCCCTTGATTGTCCATAATATCGGTCTCGGTCCCAGACTTGAGGACCGTTTGTTCGAATTTCCCATCACCGGGCACTATCGTTATGATGGTCCTGGCCGGCTGGGTAACGCGGCAGGTTAGGGGCGCGGCCCCTCCCATTTCTAACCGCTATTGCCGTGCTTTCACGGCTCACGCGAGGCGTCTCTATTCCATATGACGTGCCCCAGAAACGAGATTTTTGCTTTGTTCATACTTGCCTTGGCTCGGGACGAATGGCAGTGATTTTCCGTTAACTTTCAGCCAACATGTGTTGACGGGGATTAACGAGAAAATGGACAATCGGGTAGGATCGTCAACACTTTTCGGAGAAAATCGAAGCGTCGTGAGTAAACCCTGCGGGCCGCCAAGCCATAGGCTGGATCGATCATGGCTAATGCCAGTGTCACATTGAAGCAAGAGCGCATCGACGAAGTGGTTTTGCGCGCCAACGGTGACGGGCAAGACATCACGGGCCCAGACCATAGCGGCTTTGATCAATTCGCCGAGGCGTTGCTGGAGGACGCGACAGCCGATGAGCTCGCCGCCTATGATGGCGAGACCTGGTATCACATTGCTTTATCCTTTTGGCGATTTGCCGGCAACAGACCGCCCCGCACGACCAAGCTTCGGGTCATCAATCCGGTTCCCGATCGAGACGGCTGGTCGACCAGCCATTCAGTGTTGCAGATCGTCTGTGACGATATGCAATTTCTTGTCGATTCGGTACTCGGCCAACTCACGGACTTAAATCTTAGACTTTATTCGGTGATTCATCCGGTGGTTCAAGTTGGCAGAGATAACGCCGGAAACCGCATCGATATCGGCCCACACGACACGGATACATCGCGCAGACTGATTCGTGAATCCATGATTCACATCGAATTTGAGCATAACGCCGATCCGAAGTTTCTCGAAATGATCCGTATCCGGATTGAAAATGTACTGAAACGCGTAGCACTTGTGGTAACCGACTTCGATGCCATGCGCGAGCGCTTGCAAGAAGCGGCGAGAGGTCTCATAGACAAGCCGCCGGCGATAGATCTCGAGGAACTCGACGAAAGCATTGCCTTTCTAACCTGGCTTCACCAGAATCATTTCGTGTTCCTTGGATCACGCATATACCGGTTTGAAGGGGAGCCCGAGACGGGGAACCTTATTCCGCTTGATGAATCCGGGCTCGGGCTATTGCGCGATCCTAAGATAAGAGTCTTGCGCCGAGGTCGTCAACTGGTCAGCCTGACACCCGAAGTACGCGAGTTCTTGATGCTCCCCGCGCCTATTATTATTACCAAGGCCAATGTCCGATCGGATGTTCACCGACGCGTTCACATGGATTATGTTGGCGTTAAGTTGTTCGATGCCCTTGGCAAGCTTGCGGGGGAATATCGTTTCGTCGGTCTGTTTACCGCCGACGCTTACAACCTGTCTCCCTCGGATATTCCCCTTCTATCGCGTAAGATTGCGCGTGTCATCGAGCGTTCGGGATTTCCCAGCACGACGTATAACGCGAAGGCCCTGCAGAATATTTTGGATACTTTTCCCCGTGACGAGCTTTTTCAAATATCTGAAGACGAGCTGTTGCGTTATGGCCTGAGCATCTTGGACCTTCAAGAACGCCCGCGCACGCGAATATTGCTACGGCATGACCGGTACGACCGTTATGTCTCGGCTTTGGTCTATGTTCCGCGGGATCGTTACGATTCGAGGGTCCGAGAGCGTATCGCAGATATATTGACAACCGAATTCGATGGCCATATTTCCGCTTATTATCCTCATTTCAACGACACGCCGCTTGCCCGCATACATTTTATCATTGGCCTAAACCCGGACAAAGCACCACATTGGCCGGATCCCGACGAACTCGAAAATAAAATCATCGAAGTGGCACGCAGTTGGACCGACGATCTAGCCGTGGCCCTTGACCGGTTTCATGGCGAAGCGGGCAGCCAACCGCTTTTCGCGCGCTATCGCAATGCTTTTTCGGCCGGTTATAAAGCGGCCGCCTCGGCCATGGAAGCGGTTCACGATATTGAAAAGCTCGAGCCTTTGGGGCCATCTCCGGCGGTCACCATACGTTCGTTTCATGGGCCCGGCGATCCCGACTATGCCATTCGCTTCAAACTTTTCCGTGCCGATGAACCGGTTCCGCTGAGCGATGTTTTGCCGATTCTAGAAAATATCGGATTGAGAGTTATTCAGGAAGCAAGCTACCCGCTTGACCGGGGCGATGCTTTATTTTGGATTCACGATTTTTATATGGAACATCCGCGGCGGCAGCCCCTGTCGTCGCCAAGCGTCGGCAAGAATATTGAGGAGGCTTTTGCCGCTGTCTGGCAGGGACGGGCCGAGAATGACGGCTTCAACCGCTTAACAATAGGCCAAGAACTGTCCTGGCGAAACGTCGCGCTTTTGCGCTCGCTTGCGCATTACCGTCAGCAAACCGGCCGAACCCTTTCCGTCAGCTATATGCAAGATACCCTTGTGCGTCACCCCGCCGTCACGCAGCTTCTTGTGGATCTGTTCTATGTGAGATTCGATCCGGCATTGTCATTAGAAAAGGAACAGCGCTTAAGTCGTGCTGAAGAGATCCGTATACAGATTATAGAAGCGTTGAACGAGGTGGATAGCCTTGACGAAGATCGAATCATGCGTCAATTCCTTGATCTTATCATGGCTCTTCTTCGCACCAATTTCTTCCAGACGGACGAATCCGGGACACGCAAAGCGTATCTTTCTTTCAAGATTTCCAGCCGCGATATAGCGGATCTGCCTTTACCCAAGCCGTTGACCGAAATTTTTGTATACTCGACGCGCTTCGAAGCTGTGCATTTGCGCTGGAGCCCGGTTGCTCGAGGCGGCTTGCGCTGGTCGGACCGAAGAGAAGATTTCCGAACGGAAATACTCGGTCTAGCGAAAGCACAGCAGGTCAAGAATGCTATAATCGTGCCGGCCGGCGCGAAGGGCGGGTTTGTCCCCAAACAATTGCCAAGCAATGGCTCAAGGCAAGATATTCTTGATGAAGGTGTTATCTGTTATCGCATGTTCATTGCCGGTTTGCTTGACCTTACCGACAACATCAAGAACGGAAAAGTTGTCGGTCCGGACCATCTAATTGCTTATGATGATGACGATCCCTATCTCGTTGTCGCCGCCGATAAAGGCACGGCAACTTTTTCCGATATCGCCAACGAAATTGCCGCCCGGTATGATTTTTGGTTGGGCGATGCCTTCGCTTCGGGCGGCTCGCAAGGTTACGATCACAAGGGCATGGGGATTACCGCCCGAGGCGCCTGGGAGGCGATCAAGCGGCACTTTCGTGAACTCGGCGTTGATATTCAAACGCAAGACTTTACGGTTATCGGTGTCGGCGATATGTCGGGCGATGTGTTCGGCAACGGCATGTTGTTGTCGAAACATATTAAATTGGTGGCCGCCTTCGACCATCGCGACATTTTCTTCGATCCGGATCCGGATCCCGATGTGGGATGGCAGGAAAGGGCGCGGCTATTTAGTTTACCCCGGTCGAGTTGGGCGGATTACGACCGCGGCCGGATTTCGCCGGGCGGCGGCGTGTTCAGCCGCAGTTTGAAAGCCATTGATCTAACCCCGGCCATGCAATCGGTCCTGGGGATAGATGACGATCGGCTGACGCCCGACCAACTCATCCGGCAGATTTTGCGCGCTCCCGTCGATCTTCTGTGGTTCGGCGGCATCGGAACCTGTGTGAAATCCGGTAACGAACGCGATGGCGATGTTGGCGACAAGAGCAATGACGCCATTCGTATCAACGCCGAACAACTCCAAGTCAAAGTTATCGGTGAAGGTGCCAATTTGGCGATTACTCAAGCGGGCCGCATTGTTTATGCTGCGGCCGGCGGGCGCATCAACACAGACGCCATAGACAATGTAGGCGGCGTCGATTGCTCCGACCATGAAGTGAATATCAAAATTTTGCTCGATTCCCTCGTTTCTAAGGGCACGCTGTCGATCGATCAACGCAATGATCTTCTGGAGGCAATGACCGAAGATGTTTCCGCCCTTGTCTTGAAGAACTGTTACGATCAGACGCTGGCGCTTTCTATAGCGGAAAGCTCCGCCGTCGACGACCTCAATTCCCATAAGCGTTTCATGCAAGAACTCGAGCGCGATGAACGCCTCAACCGGCAGGTCGAGAACCTGCCCGATGACGAAGGCCTGAACGAGCTAGGGATACAAGGAAGGGGCCTGGTGCGGCCCGAATTAGCAATTCTCATGGCCTACGCCAAAACTAAACTCTTTGATGAATTAGTGGCGTCCGACGTGCCCGCTGAAAATTATTTGCGCCGCCGGCTGATCGATTACTTTCCGGATATCTTAGGAGATCGGTACCAAGGGTTCATTGAGCAGCATCAATTGCGTCATGAGATCATCGCATCGGTTCTGGCGAACGAATGTATTGATTACGGCGGCATAACTTTCATTAATCGAATCGCCGACAACACCGGGGCAACACCGGCATTGATCGTAAGGGCCTTTATTGCTTCAGACGGCATATTTGGTCTTAAGGATCTGCGTTATCGGATCAATGAATTGGACAATAAGATTGCTGCCAAAACGCAGATCGAACTTCACTTGCGATTACTACCGGTCCTAAGCCGACAAATTTTATGGTTGCTGCGTCATGGCGTTGTGGTCAAAGACGGCACGCCGAGCTTAGCGATCGCCAAGACCATTGATAATTATCGGCGGTCGGTCGAAACGGTACGAGAATGCATCGAAAACTGTCTGCCCGCGGGCCTTTGTGCTCGGATCGATGGGCAAGCATCCCTGCTTGAACAGATCGGCGTGGACAAACGGCTTGCCCGTGATATGGCGATCGTTTCCGCCATGGCGTCGGCCGGCGATATCATTGACGTGGCCAGGCTAAGCGATCGGTCTATACCGGTGGCGACGGAGATCTATTTCGAGCTGGGGGAAATGCTTGGGCTCGACGAATTACGCGATGATTCCGGGCAGATGCGCCCTGCAGAACCTTGGGCACGACTGGCGATCCAGCGCGTGTTAGACGATCTTTATCAACAGCAACGGGCGCTCACCCTGTCGGTGCTCGGCCGAACGGCGGCGCAAGACAATGGGGGCGATGCCATAGCAGCCTGGATGTCGCAACATCGTGCCGATGTAGACCGGACAATGACCATACTTGCCGAAATGGAGGTGGGGGGTGGACTGACAGTGGCCAAATTATCCCTTGCCGGAAGTCAAATACGCGAACTCGCGGCCATTGCGGCCGATCGCGATGCGCGATAAATCTTCAACATGAAGCGCCCACGGCACACGCGAAAGACTCGGTATGAACCATAAGGCGGCGCGCCGCGGCCATGTGTCCAAGCCAGGCGCCGGACGCGGGTCCGATTTGGCGCCAATGAGTTGGGCTTTATGGGATTGGGCGAGCCAGCCTTATTTTACCTTGGTCACCACATTTATTTTTTTCCCCTACTTTGCAACCGGCTTCATTGGTGACCCGGTGCGCGGTCAGGAATTGTTGGGCTATGCCTTGGGGGTGGCGGGATTATTGATTGCCGTCACGAGCCCCGTCGCGGGTGCCGTCGCCGATGCCCTGGGCCGCCGCAAGCCGTGGCTGGCAGCCTTTTCCGTCATTTTTGTCGTATGCAGCGCCGGCCTTTGGGCCGCCGAACCCGGCGCGCCAAATGGCGTGGCCTTTATCATGGTCATGATCGTTTTGGCTTCCTTTTCCATTGAAAGTGCCATCGTTTTTTATAACGCCATGTTGCCCGGTTTGGTTCCGGAAGCGCGCCTCGGACGCTTGAGCGGTATGGGCTGGGGCATGGGTTACCTGGGAGGATTGGTCTCGCTTGCGCTCGTGTTATGGGCGTTTTCCCTGCCAAGTCAAATGACCTCGGTTTTTCTTCCCGAGGCCCCTTTATTGGGTATGGATCCATTGCGTTCAGAGGCCGATCGCGCCGTCGGCCCGTTTGCGGCGATCTGGTATATTATTTTCGCCATACCGCTCTTTTTGTTTGTGCCCGATGAAGCGCCCCGCAAAGTGACAATGCGTCAAGCGATTGGCGCTGGTCTTGCCAAACTTTACCGAACGCTTGTCGATTTACGTAACTATGGAAACGTTGCCATGTTTCTCTTGGCACGGATGATTTATAATAACGGCTTTTCCGCTATTTTCGTCTTTGGTGGGGTTTATGCCCGGGGCATTTTCGGCTGGGGCCTGACGATGATGGCGCTTTTCGGGATTATTCTGACCGTCTTTTCGACCCTATCGGCTTTTATCGGCGGTTGGTTCGACGATCATTACGGTTCGAAACCGACCCTGATGGTGTCGCTGTCATTGCTCATACTGGGCACTCTCGGAATTGCATCGGTCTCGCCCGACGGCGTTCTGTTTGTTGTCGTTCTTGAGCCCTTGGAGGCGGTTCGGCCGGCATTTTCCTCTGTTCAGGAACAGGTCTATCTCGCCTCCGGCATTGTCATCGGTATTGCGGCCGGTCCGGCTCAATCGGTCAGCCGCACGCTCATGGCACGCCTTGCGCCGCCCGGCATGGTGACGGAATTCTTTGGTCTATATGCCTTTTCCGGTAAGGCGGTTGGCTTCCTTGCGCCGACAATCGTCGCTCTGGTCACCGCCGCTTGGGGCAGCCAAAGGGCCGGCATTTTCGCTATCCTTGCTTTTTTGATTTGCGGTCTTGTCTTGCTTGTGCCGGTCCGTCAAGAACGGGCGAAGGCCATTTAGAGCGCATTGACAAAAACCGCGTACACTTTTTGTGAATGCGCTCTAGGGTCTGTGGACATTTAACGTAAAGCGATGACTGTGGCCGCGATGTTCCAAGTTGCTTTATAGCTTGTATCGGTTTTATCGTATCGCGTGTTTACGCTTCTGAATTCCTTAATCTTGCTGAAGTAATT